>SXSP01000284.1 GCA_005792225.1 Bdellovibrionales bacterium
CAGAAGATCCTCGTCGCTGTTGAAAATCCACGTCTTGAGTTCGCACGCGTATCGAAGAAATTTTTTTTCCGAGATTTTGAACCGGGCATTCATCCCTCTGCGGTTGTTCATCCAGATGCTAAGATTGGTCGCGATGTTTATGTTGGTCCATTCTGCAGTATCGGCCGATGCGAAATAGGCGATCGGGCCCGTATCCATAGCCGAGTTACCATATATGACGACGTGACAATCGGAAAGAATTGCGAATTCAAAGCGGGTGCCGTCATTGGGGGTGCCGGATTCGGATTCGAGAAAAATGAAAGCGGCGATTGGGAGCTCTTCCCCCAAATCGGACGTGTCGTCATCGGAGATGATGTGCATGTTGGGTCGCAATCCGCAATCGACCGCGGAGCTCTTGGCAATACGGTGATTCACAACGGTGTAAAAATCGATAATCTCGTGCACGTCGCTCATAACGTTGAACTTGAGAAAAATACGGTTGTCACCGCCGGCGTAACGTTCTCCGGAAGCGTCAGAGTTGGCAAGCGAACGTGGATCGCACCCGGAGCAGTTCTGCTCAATGGCATCACTATCGGCAACGATTGCTTTATCGGCATCGGTGCGATCGTTGCGAAGAATGTACCTGATTCCACGAGGGTCGTGCCTCAGATCTCCAACAGAAGTAGCAAACAGGAGAAACGATGATCGCTCCACACGATCCAACACAAGCGCCACTCGAGCCCGCGAGCTTCACTCATTCACATTACTTGCGAACGCTCCAGGCTTATATTAGCGCCGGTTACCAAATCGTTAGCTTCCGCGAATATTTGGAGAAGAAGCCCAACGGAAAAGTCCTCGTTCTCCGACACGATATCGATTTGGATTTAGAAGTCGCCCATCGCATGGCGCTACTCGATCATCAGGCCGGCGCTCGCTCAACATGGTTCATTCGCCTCCACAGCAGAGGCTACAGCCCTTTAAACCTCGACAACGTAAAAATCCTGAAGGCATTGAAGAAGATGGGTCATGAGGTGGCTCTGCATTATGAGCCCACATTCGCACTCGCCATTGGCGAGGACGTGTACGAATATGCTGACCGACAGAAGGCGATTTTTGAGGCGATCATCGGTGAGCCGATTGTTGGCTTAGCTCCGCACGAGCCAGCACGAGCCGGTTATCCAAACCTCATCGACAATCTCGTTGACCGATGGGGACTCAAATACCACGCATACGATGCGCGCTTTACAAAAGAGATGAAGTACATCAGCGACTCAAGCGCCCGCTGGCGTGAAGGATGCTTTAGCACGTGGATCAATAAAGTCGAGAGGCTTCAAGTTCTTGTACACCCGTTTTGGTGGTATTCGGAAATTCCGCAGGAAACTTACTAACGTCCCACCTCAAACAAATCGATGTTCAAACACGCGAGCATCTCGCTCGGGCTCTCAACGACTTTTTCGCCGATGACTTTGATTTGAGACAGCAGAAGTGATCGTATCTCTGCGAATGTTTCACGGGAGAGAGTCATCGGCGAGGTGAAGGTGTAGTCTTGCTTCCGACGTTCCGTATTCGATTCAACCGCACGAACTCGCCAGTTCAAATGATGGAGAGAATAGAGGGGCGAATCAGCGTCGATGAATGTGACGTCGTCCACAGCCTCAAACCATTCATGTTTATCCCTGATAAGTCCCGCCTCCATGAGAAAGCGCAGTACGATCCCCACCTCGCGCTCGGTTACATTCAAGTAACGCGCGAGATCCGGAACTGTACGCAAATCCTTGATACCGACGGCCAATCGCGTAGCGCTGTATTTCCAGTTTGAGTAGAATCGGGAGGCATCTTCGCTCGAAAGCTTGCGGTGCTTTTTGATTTGCTTTTCTGTCTTGAGCGAGCGCTCCCTCAGTTCTTGAATTTGTTTTTCGAAGTGAGTTCGTAAATCAACCGAACCGGCGCGAGCCCAGAGAACGAGAAGAACAAAGTATCTGGCTTCATCTTCATCCAGGTGAAGGTACTCGCATACCTTCTGAGCATGCTCGAGGCTAAAGTCTTTTTCGCCCGCAAGGATTTGACTGAGCATTGTGGGATGGACTCTCAAGTATCTCGCCATCTTGAGGGACTCACCGCGCCCGCCCTTCGGGAGGGATTGAACATGGTCGCGCAGAAACGCCTTATAGTCTTGGAAGGTGTAGATTTTCATAGTTCTAACGGATACTTGTAATTTACCATTTAGTAAATCAAACGATTGCACATTTACTAAATAATGATATCGCGGGACGAGAGCCTGACCTAAGTTGACTTTGAAGTCGCAAGCGAGCGATTTCATCAAACATGGAGGGGAAATATGCTTCGATTCTTTTTAGCGGGCCTGGTCGGCTTACTCACGATGGGTCACGCAAATGCCGGTGTGAATGCATCAGAATATCATTCCGTTCTCGACAAGCTTTATTCCATTTATTCACCAAAGGTAGAAGCACTCGGTAAGCGTCTGACGATCGCGAAACACTGGGAGGATTCAACGGTCAACGCCTCGGCACAGATGTGGGGCGACCAATTCATCGTCTCGATTTACGGCGGAATCGCCCGTCACCCTCGCGTGACGAAGGACGCGCTGGCCGTTATCGCCTGTCACGAGTTTGGTTTTCTCTTCGGAGGGCATCCAAAATCGTCACCGCCGTCTGATTGGGCAACAATCGTCGCTCAAACTGATTACTACGCAACAGCAAAGTGCATGAAGGCGTACCTGGCCGATGAGGACAACATCGCCTACAACGCAACAAACCCACCCGACATCGTGGCTGTGGCGCTTTGTGATGCCGCTTACACCACTGATGCTGAACGCGCACTCTGCGCTCGATCGGCGATGGCTGGAATCTCTATTGGGGCAATGCTCGGCGATCTGACCAGCACACCGGTGGACCCTCGCACACCTTCGCGCCGGCGAGCTCCAGAGACGAACCACGGCCGTCCAGATGCCCAATGCCGAGTTGATACTTACCTCGCGGGCGCAGCCTGTAATGTAGATCCTCATACAAACGACTACTGCGCTTCCGGAACCCTCGGTGGCCGTCCCGCCTGCTGGCACAAGGCCGATTAAGAACTAAAAATTCGCGAGCCGAGGGAGGGGAAAAATGAGATTCATCATCGTCATGACAATCACGCTGGTTCATTTCTCCAGCTGGGGCGACGTCAACTTTATCAGTGGCGGCATGGATGCAGGGGGAAGCGGGCACGGCCTCGTGTGCTTCTCAGATTAAATCGCCGCACGAGAGGTGAGAGAAACCGTCGGAAATGTCAGTGATGTGAATGTCGGAAAGCTCGTCTCAATCATTCCGATTGATCTGTGGTTTGCGCGCATGCCGGCCGGCCGCCCTCCCCGGCCCGCGAACCTTCAAAGTCCGCTTCCGCATGACGACGAGTATTCGTTTCTTGAGCGGATTCTCTCACGGGTGGATCAGGCGCTCCCACCGTTGGGAAAAAAACTTCGTTCTGCTGAAGAATCCTTTCGACCGCAGAATCGCAAAATCAAGTGGGTACCAATTTCGATTCAGATGATCTTGGATAGCGGGGTCAACTTACGAATCGATCAAATGCCCACCTGTGCGATTTCGATGCTGGCGTGGCAGATCATGATCGAAGGCGGTCACTTCCTCCAGGTCGACCCGAGGTTATACGAGCGAATGGATTTGATGTCACGAACGACACTGTGGCTGCATGAGTACGCCTACTTGGTTGCGAGAACATCGGGCCAAACCGACAGTCGAGCGACGAGAGAAATCGTAGCCACACTCCTGAAAGCTTCCGGAGAAATCCGTATCCGCGAACTGGCGAGTCTTGCGCAACAACTCCGCTTCATCACGCCACTCGAGGCGGCTGCCTACGAGAACGATGATCGGTTCTACCCTCTTCAGTGAGATGACCGATTGGAGATCCGGAGTTTAGCGCGATCTCCCTGAACTCATCACCCCGACCGAGAGGTGAAACGAAGGTGTGATCGCACGAGCTTTATGCCAAACACCTGCGGGGATATAAAGCCAGTCGCCCGCTTTGAGGTGACAGCGAATTTCTCCGCCGATGAAGTCGCGATTGAAATCGAGCGACTTCGGTAGCACGACTCGATTTAGCGGCGGCAGCTCTCGCGGGATCTTCAGGCGAAATTCCTTCTCTCCGGAACTTTGAATCACGAAAACTTCTTCAATATCGTAGTGCCAATCGAATCCTTCTTCCCCAGGCGGAGTCGCGTAAATCTGGATATCGATGGGATCGCCGAAGAACGCCGCGAAGTCATCCGCGATATTCTTAAGTGCAGGATGAGAGCACTCTGAATGGCGAATCAAGACCGTTCGACCTTCATTGAACGCGTGCATTGCGTTTTCAATTCTTAGGCTCCCCGTAGCTTCATCAGGCAATCGGCCCGCTATCGGGAGCCAACAATCTCCATAGCCGGATTCAAGAATTTCGGAGAGAAGCGGCCATGAGATGAGCTTACGAAATCGACAGGCCTTATTGGGCGCTGCGAACGGCTTCCTGAAAAAGAACTCTCGCCGAAAGTCTTCGAACGAAATCGGAAATAAAAGATCTTCGACGATCGACATCGATCATTCATCTCGTCCGCACTCGGCAGCGGTCAAAATGAAAAGCCAATCAACAGTATTTAGCTTGTTTTGTGTGCGCAACCGTCTCGGTTCTTTCTTTTAGCCCGCCCAAGACATCATGTTCCTAGATTCTCAAGACAGCCGCAGATCCTAAAACGCAAACTGGACGTACGCATTGACCGCAACCGCAGCCGTTTCAGCCACGTTGTCTGCATTGGCGTCCACATTCGTCGGCCATTGATTCTGCACCGATTTCGTTGCTTCAAGTCCCAGCCGCATCCCATTCGGGAAGTCTCGCTCGTACCCGGCACCCACTGCCGCAAACGAAGTTGCCGGCCTGTCTACAACGAATTGTGGTGAGGGGCGGCTTGGATCATTGGTGTAGATCGTTCGACCCGTGACGATGCTATGGAGGGACCTTGCTATCAACGAAAAGGTATGAGGGCCCTGGAGTATCGACCCTCGCACCTCGGACCTTAAGAGCACTGGGGACTGCGAGAACACACCCACTTCCGGAGAATTTGCGGCGGAGTAACTGTGCGACTTTTCGGAATTGTAGGTCAATCCTGCGTTCACGCGGAGGAGAAACCATGGACTCAGCAGAACGGCTGCCTCGTTACCAAGCCGAATTTCCCAAATTCGATCGAAGTCTCCGACCTTTGTTCCGCTCACCAACGGCGCTTTGATGGAAGTTGTAAGGAAGATTCGCTTGTTGCTGCCCTTCCATACTGGCCATTTGACGGAGATCTCGGGCCTCCCGATTCTCTTGAGTCCCTCATCTCCCACACCGGTGCTTACGAAGCGCGAGAGCCAGAGTCGCAAACCGTACTGAGCCTCGCTGCGCTGTAAAATCCCGAAGTAAGGCGCAAGAGAAGTCGCGAAGTACTGGCCCGACTGCAGGTTATTGGGCTCCTCAAGGTGCATGCCTTGAACTACAGAAAACTCGCCGACGTAAGCAAAATCACGATCACGAGAATGGAAAACTTTGGGAGTGAGTTGATCCAATCGAGACTCTTCGCTCAGCGCTTGAAAATAATCCCGGGAAAGACGCTCAAGACAACTCATCTGATCGGAATGGGAAGACTCAGCCTTGCAAAGATTGAAATCTTGCGCGTGCAAATGGGGAGCGAGCGCAACAAAAGTGGCGGTGACTAAACTTCGGCAGACGAGCTTTCGCATGTAATTCTTCATGACTCGGATTGCAGCTCATGAAGGGATCACCCGTCAAAACTTAGCGGAAACATCGGACCATAAAGTGCTCCCGTGGCTGGGAGCACCCGCCGGTCATTCAGTCAAAGGCCTTTAATCTCGCAACTTCCCCACATCTCTTTTCCGATCGGCATCCTGTTGTTCACGAGTTTGGAACGTCCACTCGCCTGCGGCTCCTGATAGACGATCATCTCGATGGAATTCTCCGCGCTCTCTTGCGAAAGCCATGCATGGAACATTTCGCCAGCGCCGGACTCAACCGGTGTGAGTGATTCAAAGTGAGTACGACCGTGCATGGTCACTTTCGCACGATCAGCTGGCTTTCCCTGAGCATCGAATGTGACTTCGACGGTCGCCATCGGCACCGGCGCCCGCGAGAAGCTATACGTGCAGGTGATACTCGTCAGGATCACGAAGAGATTCAACATAGGCCCCTCCCTTAAAATGATATCCTTTAAGCTTTCAGGCGGCGGCTCTGGAAGTCAACGCAAGTCATGGGTTGATCGCCGTCGCGCGCTCGAATGTCATGGTCTCTCTGGCTCCGCTGCTCTCGGGAACGATCCGATGTTTACCACTTTGTCTCCGATCATTCTTTCGTTTTCAACGAAAGCTGCGCTCCCGTCATTGGTATACGTTGCGACTGCAGAAGTGGCCGTCACCGTTTTTGTCGCAAGATCAGCTGCGGCATTGTACGCGTAGGTTCATCCATTGTAGGAGGTCATTCGGTCTTGAGCATCGTAGGTCGCAGTCCCGCAACACCATTTTGCGATCCGCCAGTACGCAAGTCTAAGTGAGATCACGAAGTGATCGAGTCTGTAAAGCTGGGAACCCTCCGTCATGAGCCCACAAGGAGC
>SXSP01000285.1 GCA_005792225.1 Bdellovibrionales bacterium
CCTAAGCCGCTCGCCTTCACTCCGCCGAACGGAACGCGCAAGTCGCGTTCAAGCCAAGTGTTGACCCAAACGGTCCCCGCATGAAGTTTGGCGGAAACTCCGTGCGCGCGTTTCAACGACTCCGTCCAGACGGTGGCCGAGAGTCCGTACGTTACGCCGTTGGCCATCATGATCGCATCATCTTCCGAATCAAACGGAGTGACCGAAACGACGGGACCGAAGATCTCCTCTTGCTGAATCCGAGACGCATTTTCGGTCCCCGTGAGAATGGTCGGCGCGATGAAGTAGCCCTTCTGAAAGCGAGAATCGAGCTGGGGCCTTTCCCCGCCCGCGAGGAACTTGAGTTTTTCGCTGCGAGCATGATCGAGGAATGACTCGACCTTCTCGAGGTGTTCTCGGGAAACGACGGGTCCCATGAAAACACTGGCGTCCCTCGGATCACCGACTTTGAGTTCCCGAGTTTTAGCGACGAAACTTTCGAGAAAACGATCAAAGATCGCTCGTTGTACGTACACGCGCGAACCGCAGAGACAGATCTCGCCCTGATTGAGAAAGCTGGAGCGAACCGTGGTCGCCACGGCTTTCTCAAGATCCGCATCATCAAAGATGATATTCGGATTTTTTCCGCCGAGTTCGAGGGAAAGTTTTTTGAAATGCGGAGCCGCTGCCTGAGCAATGATTTTTCCGGTGGACGTGCCTCCCGTAAAACTGATCAAGGGCACATCACGGTGCTCAACTAGAGGTTGGCCCACGCGCGGGCCCGTTCCGAAGACGATGTTCACGACGCCGGGCGGGAGACCGACATCTCTCATCACTTCGGCTAGCAAATAGGCCGCGTAGGATGTCAACTCCGACGGTTTACAAACGGCCGTGTTTCCGAAGGCGATAGCGGGAGCGATTTTCCATGTCAGGAGATAAAGCGGAAGATTCCACGGCGAGATCAGGCCAGCGACTCCCAGCGGCTCACGGACGACGTAGTTGAAAGTGGCTCCGCTCATCTGGGTCGCTTGTTCGTGCTGATGCAAGATGGCGCCCGCGAAAAAGCGAAAATTTTGAATCGCGCGTGGAATATCCATCTTCGCCGCGAGCCAAACAGGTTTCCCCTGATCTTGGGACTCGGCTTCGGCGAATTCAGTGAGCCTCGCCTCGATGCCGTCGGCGATCTTGTAAAGAAATTTTGCGCGGTCTTCGGCCTTCAATCCTGACCAAGTCGGAAAAGCAAGGCGGGCTTTTGAGACCGCACGGTCAACGTCTTCAGCCGTTGAATTTGCGATCTCGCAGTGGGGTTCACCGACGCTCGGGTCAAAGCTCGGGAGATAGTCTCCCTTAGCGGGTACGGAAAATTCTCCGCCGATGAAATTGAGGAGTCGCTTCACCGCTCGCCTCCAAAGTGATGGCCGCATCCGGGGCCGTGTTCGTGATCAACGTACTTTTCGAAGTCGAAATCCCAGCGGTCCTCGTCGGGATCCCAAGGATCGTAGGGAACAATCGACGACATATTCGCGCGGAGGGAAGGCGGAATGCATTCATCAACAACGAAGGCTTTCTGCCGCTCGAGCTTATAGGGATTTCGCAGTGAAAAGCCGAGAACACCTAAAACGTAGCGTGCGACGTACCAAGTTGCTTGCGTATCCCAACCGTGCGCGATCTTGATGACGACCCCGAGGCCTTCAGGAAAATCCGGGTGACGTATTGAGAGACCGAGCAGCCCATCGGCCCCTTCCTTCGCGATGACGTTTCCGCCGCAGGATTTTAGGATCGTCGAGTCGAGGCGGTTGAATCCCCCGACGAGATCGGGCTTTTCGATCATCGCGTTCCAAATCCAGTCTTCATCTTGAGTGACAGCGAGGTGAGCGTAGAGCTTGGCGAGTTCGGTCACGGTCGTCGAGATCGTGGGGAGCCCGCAGCCATCTTTCGCGGTCACCTGGGGATTCCATTCCGAGCCCAAGACATTTCGTACGAGTCCCAAATAAGCTTGGTGAAAAGGATGGTGCGGCCAAGTGTAGCCAACGCGCGACCACCCACGGAGCTGACAGCCCCGCAAGATCGCCGCGTGCTTTCCGGAACAGGGATGATACCAGCGCCGCGCGCGTCTCATCTGCCTGCCGAACTGCATGAGCGGGAGCGCGAAGGGAGTTTGCATGAGTCCCATTTCCGATGGCTTCAAAATCGCACGCACCGCCGCGATATGCTCAGGCTCGGCGTTGTGGCTCGCAACACTCACCGCTTTGCTCTCAAGCGAAAGCAGAGGATCGAGGTCTCTTGCGAAAACCTTCATTTGCAGCGGTTTCATCATCGAGCGACCGTAGCAGAGGACGTTTCCACCGTAGGCGTAGACAACTTTTTTACCCGACACCCAGGAAATCGCGCCGTGAATGGTCACCTCAGAGACGCCGTTACGACGGTAGTCGACGAGCGGGACCCAATCTTGACTTGATGCCGACATAATTCACTCCCTCTCTCGAGTTAGACGCGAGCCTCTTCCATAAACCAGCGCATCGATCTCTTGATGTCTTCGTTGTCGTGATTATTGAAATCAAACCAGAGCATCACGCGATCCTCCGGGTGAAAACGCTCACTCATCTGCTCGCGAATGTCTTCGGCCGTACCGACGAGCGCGTTTGAAACCGCTTGCGCCACTTTCGCGGGATCGACCGTTCCCTCCATCGCGCTCCAGTACGCGAGCATCGACTTCTCAGCCGTCTCACGGGCCCGAGTGCGGCGCGCCTCAAGCGAGCGCCCTGGTGTTTCATCAATAAAGACGAGAGCCGTGCGTGGCATGTGCGCGCGCGACCAGGGGCCACCGGCTGCATTGTAAACAGATTTCATTCTCTCGTGCGTTTCCTCGATGACTTGTGCGGGAGTGATCGAGAGGTTAAAGACACCCACGGGCATGAACTCGTTTGCGAGCGCTTGCACGGCAGGTTCGTGCGCCCCGATCGTGAGCCTCAGAAGATTCAGAGGGGCTTCGAACGGGATGACTCCAACATCGTCAAAACCCAGAACGACGGAATCTCGATCGCCTCCGGCTCACGCTCCGAACCGGTTTTCGTTTTCCAGGCCGTGACGACTCTCGCCCAATCTTCATCACTCCGAAAATGGGACCGCTTTAAGATCTTGGGTTTCACATCTTTTGAAGCGAAAACATCTCCGCGGAGGAAACGAAGAAAAATCTCGGTCGCCTCCATAAAAATCATTCCGCGAAGTGCCGGCCAAGCGGCCTTTTCGATTTCATCGCGTGGTCGAACGCCGTAGGGAATGTTTGAATAAGGGAACCGCCCGCTCGCAAAGCCGATGTTGAGGAGACGCGACTCCCCCTCTTCTAAACCATGGAGCGAGAGAAACATACGGACCGCTTCCGCGTGCGCCATCGGACCGCCGTTACAGAGAATGTTGCGAATTGCGGAGCCAACGTGAATTTGTTTAGTCTGCGCGAATATTTTTTGCGCAATCTGTAAGATATCGGTGTTGAGACCGATTTCTCCCTTAAATTGCGGAATGACCGCACCGGGATTTCTTTTTTGAACTTGGCTCGAGAGATGCGTTTCGGCCACCCACGCGGTTTCAAAGCCCAAGGCGTCGGCCAGACGAACTTGATCAAAGAAATTTTGAAACATCACGCGCTCAGATGGTTTGTGCCCATCAATTTCGTTTTGCCCGAGCGCAAAGAAGATATCGTATTTCATTAGATTGCCCCGATTCTTCCGCCGTCGACGGGAAGAGCCACACCGGTGATAAATCCGGCCGAAGGACTCGCCAAGAAAGCGACGGCCGCAGCAATTTCCTCCGGTTCACCGAAGCGCTTCACGGGAGTGACGGCCTTCCACTCCTCGGCCACTTGCACTTCGGTCTTCCCCGATTTTTCGGCCGCGGCTTTTATGAGAGAGCTCAATCTCTCCGTTCGCGTATAACCTGGGAGCACCGAATTCACGGTGATTCCGAAGGGCGCAACTTCGCTTGCGAGAGTCTTCGCCCAAGAGGCCGTTGCTGCCCGCACGGTGTTGGAGACGCCGAGACCCGGAATCGGCATACGCACCGAAGTCGAGATGACGTTGAGGATGCGACCGAAGCCGCGGCTTTTCATTCCGGGTATCAGAGTTTGCGCGAGCAATTGGTTCGTGAGCACGTGCTGATGAAACGCTTTTGAAAATTCGTCGAGTGCAGCATCCGTGATCGGACCTCCCTTAGGACCAGAGCTGTTGTTCACGAGAATTTCGATGGCTCCTCCGCAAGCTTGCAGTTCCGCTTCAACGAGGGAGCGAAGCTTCGCGTGATCTGTCACATCACAAACGAGCAGTCGCGAATCAGGAATTTCGCGTAAAACGGAGCGAAGTTTGTCTTCCGTTCTCGCGACACCGATCACGCGCGCACCGAGTTCCCCTAACGATGTTGCGATGGCCGCCCCGATACCGCCCGAAGCTCCGCAGACGAGGGCTGTTTTTCCTTTTAAGTTCGTGTTCAACATTCCTCGCTCCTTTAAGCTCTCAAGGCTCGACGTATCAATGGGCCGCTCAACATCGATGTCGCAAACGCCATAATGACGAGAGCGACAAAAAGTTTTGGCGTAATGAGGCCCGCATCGAGCGCGGCTAACCCCAAGATCACTTCCATGGCACCTCGCGAGTTCATCGCGAAGGCGACGGCCCAGGCCTCTCCCCTATTTAGACCGGCAACTCTAGCGGCAATTCCGCACCCGGTCACTTTTCCTAAACACGCGACCACGAGCACCAAGAGAACTAAGACGATATCGATGTGCTGCGCAAAATCGACGCGCAATCCCACCGTCGCGAAGAAAAATGGCCCGAGCCATTCGCGCGCGACTTTCGTGAAACGCGCGGAGCGATCCGCGTATTTCGATGCGCCCCAGGCGAGTCCGATGCAAAAAGCCGCGAGCGTCACCAGACCGTGGAACGAGCCGCCGGCCGCAAAGGCGAAGAGGAACCACGCGATGAGGTCCGTGAGAACGGCGGCCGTCATCGTGATCACTCCCATGCGCGACTGATAGAGCCCGAGGTCCATCAAGGTCTTCGCGATCACGGGGACGGCGGAAATGGAAAGAGCCGTTGCAAAAAACAGCGGCAACTGCCAACCCTCGGCTTGAGGTCCTGCAAGTTCCTGCTGGGCCCACTCCTGGACACTCAAGATAGAAATGAGTCCGAGTACGAAGGGCACAACAGAACCGCCAATGGTCACTGCGAACGATATTCGCGCGTTTTTAAGAGCCGAAGTGATGGGAATCGCGAGGCCCGCCGCCACCAAAAAAAGCAAAACCGAACTCTGTCTGACGAACGAGAATACTTGCGTCTGCGACGCCTGCATCCAATCAAGAACGGTGGGCCCGAGAAAAATGCCGGTGGCGAGTTCACCCAAGATCGAGGGTTGCTTAAGCTTGACGGTGAGAAGGCCGAACGCCTTGGCCGCAAGCGCAAGACCGACGATGCTGAAGATGACGACAATTAATTCTTGGGAAGACATGCGACGAGGAGGATAGGAGGAGCCCCTCCACCCTGTCAAAACGTACAACGCTCGGACTCTGAGCCATCACTCGATTGCGCGGGTTCCATTGAGATCGTAGACTGCTCAGCATCAAAGGAGTTCCTATGCACCCATGGCATGATGTCGAAATTGGTGAAGACGCCCCCGACCTGGTTCCCGTAATCATCGAGGTGCCGCAGGGCTCAAAGAACAAGTACGAACTCGACAAGCCCTCGGGACTCTTAAAGGTCGACCGCGTCCTTTTCAGCAGCGTCGTGTACCCGGCGAACTACGGATTTATTCCGCAAACGTACTGCGAAGATCATGATCCGCTCGACGTTCTCGTCCTCGGTCAGGAGCCCGTGGTTCCCCTGTCGATCATGACGGTTCGCCCGATTGGCGTCATGAAAATGCTCGATCAAGGCGAGGCCGACGACAAGATCATCGCGGTTCACGCAAACGATCCCGAGGTCAGCCAGTACCGCTCGATCCATGAGCTTCCTCCTCACCGTTTGAAGGAGGTGAAACGCTTTTTCGAGGACTACAAGATCCTTGAAAGTAAGAGCGTGAAGGTCGAGAGCTTCGAAGACCGCGAAGCTGCGCTCCAAGTCATCCGCGACGCTTCGGAACTCTACCAAAAAAATCTCTATCAACTGTTGAAGTCGCGTAAGGGTTGACGATGCGGACCCGAGCCTGCTTCACTAACAGGCTCTCAATCATCCAGAGCCGAGGTAGCCTTTGAACGCACCAGCCCCGAAGGGTCGTCAGATCCTTAAGATGCGCCTGACGGAAATTCGTGATTATACGCCCCAGATTCGGGAGCTCTTCATCAAAGCCGAAGAGCCCGGCTCTTTCTCGTTCAAGGCCGGTCAATTTGTCATGCTGCACGTCCCGGCCGATCCCAAACCGCTCCTTCGCGCCTACTCGATTGCTTCCGACGATCGGCGAAAAGACGGCTTCCGCTTGATCTTCAAATACGTCGAAGGCGGTCCCGGCTCGCAATACGTTTGGTCTCTCAAGGGAGGCGAGCTTCTCGACTTCACCGGGCCCTTCGGTCGCGTGCTCTTCCGCGAACCACCGACTGAGCAAATTATTTGCCTGAATACTGGCTCTGGCGTTTCTCAACATTTTTCGTTCATCGAATCAAATCTCGAGAAATATCCGGATCTGAAGTACCGGCTGCTCTTCGGCGTGCGCACCGAAGCTGACATTTACTACGTCGAGGAACTCGAGAGATTAAAGCGGGCGGCAAAGGATTTTAAGTACGAGTTCGTCCTCTCGCGTGCATCTGAATCGTGGAAGGGAAAGCGTGGCTACGTTCAGAACTTCATTCACGAATATGACTATCTCAAAGTCCCATCGACGTTCTATCTCTGCGGAAACGGAGCCATGATCAAGGACGTCAAGGCGAAACTCGCCGGCGAAAACTTCGATCCGAAATTGGTCTGGGCGGAAGCGTTCGATTGAGGCAGTGTCAATCGGGTTCTAACCGCGCTCATTATTCGCTTCGCAGCGCCTCGACGACTTCGAGCTTCTGAGCTCTCAGCGCCGGGATCAATCCGCTTCCGACGCCGACGACGAAGATACAGAGGACCGAGAGCAGCATCGCCGGGAAGTCGAAGACCCATTCGAAGACGATTTTGTTGAAGAGCTTGGAAGCAAGATACAACATCGAGTGGTAGCCGATGACTCCGGCGACCACTCCTGCCACTCCGGCGAGCAAGCAGAGAATCACCGCTTCAACGAGGAACTGCATGCGAATTTCCTGATCGCGGGCCCCCAGAGCTTTTCTGAGGCCGATTTCCTTGAAACGCTCGGAGACCGACACGAGCATCATGTTGGTAATTCCGATTCCGCCGACGGCCAGCGAAATGAGCGCGACACCCGCGAGAAGTGCCGAGAAGAGATTGAGGAATCGCCGCATCTGCGCGACGAGCAGTTGGTCCGAATCGACGCGGACTTCGGCCGAGCCGCCGTACTTGAGTCTAAAAAACTGGCGAATCTTTTCGCCCAGGTTTTCGATCGAAGCCCCGGGCACTTTCGGATCAAATTGGATATTGAGTTCAAAAGGCTTGGAATAGAAACTCATCGACAGAAGACTCAAGTAAGTTTCCGGAAAAATTATGAGTTGATTCGGGTTCGACCATTCGTCGTTCGTGACGACGGATTGTAAAACGCCCGTCACCATGCAGGTGAACTTTTGATCGTTGTCGCCGCTGATTTGGATGATCTTCCGTACAGGAGGAATTTTTCCGAACAAACGGTCGGCGACTTCTTTTCCGATCACGCAAACGGCGCTGTTTCGCGAGACGTGAAATGGCGTAATGGGTTTTCCCATCGCAAGCTTTTGGTTGGTGATTTTGAAATATTCCGCGTTGACGCCGATGAGTTTTGCCTGATCGTAGGTTCTTCCGCCGAACTCAACGTTTCGTGACCAGTTCCTCACGACGGGCGAAGCGAGGCGAATTTCGGGAAAGAGTCGCCGCATCGGTACGACATCGGCTTTTTGGCTAATGCCTTCAAACTTCGCTCCCGAGATGTCTTTGGCTTGCATGTTCCACTTCGGAAACGCGCGCACGATGAGTTTGTTCACGCCGAGGGACTCGTAGGTCGCGAGGATCTTCGTTTTGGTATAGGAACCAAGAGTCATCGTCGAGAGCACGGCCGCGATCCCGATCATGACCCCGAGCATGTTTAAGAATGACCGTGTTTTGTTCCGCAAGATATTCTGCCACGCGCTTCGTGTGTGGGCGCGAAAACTTGCCACCGGATCGAAGCTCTTCGATCGGGTTCTGAATTCGGGCGCGGGTGGCGGAGCTTCGACTTTTCTTGGAGTCTCATCCGCGTGCATGACACCGTCACGTATGGTCACGACACGATCGCAAAGTTTCGCGACCTCTTGGTCGTGCGTGATGATGATAACGGTCCGTCCCGATTTTTGAATGTCTCTTAAGAG
>SXSP01000286.1 GCA_005792225.1 Bdellovibrionales bacterium
GTTCATCAAGTACTACCAAGCGGGACTGATCACGGCTGAAGTTTTCTACGAAGTCGTGACCAGCATGCTCGAGAGCAGTAACCCTGACATCAAGAAACTCGGGGTCATGGCCCTCGGTGCAACTCCGAGCGCGCGCAGTTTTGAGTTTTTGATTTCGGTCGATCACAGCCGCGATTTTCCGTCGAAGTCAAAGTCGCAGGTCCGCGTCTACAAGCGCGTCTACATGCGACTGGAGAACTTGAGATTCTTGATTGCGGTCATTTCGAAACCTGAAAAGGACAACGCGACGCCCGCGTACGAAGCGATCATGCTCGTTCAACTCGCGGCGGAAACTTATTTGAAAAACGGAGTTCCCGCTCAACCCAATCAACCGACGAATGGCAACCCGCGGGGATTCGCGGCGACGGCGGCGAAATTCTTTACTCCCGTTCTTCAGGCTCTCGCGAGCTCAAAAAACTGGCCTGATCGCAGCGTGAGTCAGGCAGCCACGCAAGCACATGCGCGGATTTCGGCGCTGATGCCGATTCGGCCGACGAATCCGACAAGTCCCACGGCACCGACGACACCCACGGCGCCGGGATCATCGGTCAATCAGCCGGTCGTCGCGACCCGCTGACCCATCGACTTCCTGCGATAATCAACGAATCGCTTGCCCCAAGTTCGATGCGAGACGAACATGGGGCCGATGTTCGTTCGTCGCCTCCCCCTCCTCACCGTTTTGACTTTTGCTCTCTTGGGCAAAACCGCTTTCGGCGCGATTCAGCTTCCGAAGAATATGAATCAAAGCGATCGCTCCGAAGCCTTGCGCATCATTGGGCTCGGCACGAGTGCAAAAATTCTCTCGGATCCCTACCCACTCGGCGGGTATGCGGGGTTTGAAGCCGGAATCTCGATCGAGAACCTTCACGCCGGTGATTTGGGTCAGCTCGGGTCGGGGCTCGCAAGCCCCCAACAAGATGTCGCCTTCCCGCGATTGACTCTCGGGAAAGGACTCTACAACGACATCGACATTTTCTTGCACTTCACTCCGTACAACCGCCAGGACGAACTCTCGCACTACGGTGGGATCGCGCGCTGGGGATTCTACCAAGCTAAATTTCTTCCCTTGAGCCTTTCGGTGCTCGCGCACATGAATAGCGGGAACTTCTCTAATCAACTCACGACTCGCTCGTACGGTCTCGACCTCATCGGAGGGATCAATGTCGAAAATGTTTCGCTCTTCGCCGGCGGCGGCATGGTCGAGGCCACGGGGGTTTTTGTCGGAGGCCCGAACGGAATTACCGACGGAAACGCCGGCGGAACTTCGACCGAAACCGTGCGTGGAACCCACACGGTCATCGGCACGAACGTGCACATCTCAAATTTGTTTTTAACCGTTCAGATCGATCGCTACACCCAGCCTGTTTACAGCGGAAAAATTGGCGTTCGCTTTTGATGAGGAGCCCGTCCATGACTCAACTCGTACTTTCGACTTTTATTTCTGTTCTTCTGATTTCTTCCCACTCTCTTGCGCAAACGAACGAAAAAACTCAAAAGACGAGCGATCGGCTGGTGGAAGCTCTGACGGAGGGAGAAAAGCCTTCCACGGCGAAGCCCAAAAAGAGGGCCTCACGAAAATCCACGCGCACTCAGGAGCCCACGCCGACCGCGACACCTCTCCCTTCGCCGACGCCGGTTTCAACTCCTGAACCCGTGCCGGAAGTTCGCGTGGAGCCGCAATCTCCAAACGCACCTGTCGTCGTCGAAAAACGCGAGCCTCCCGTCGAAATCGAAACAACGACGGATGGCCCCTCGAGGCTTCGCCCTTTCAGCGCGGGCGCGATGCTGGCACTGGGCCTCCCCGTGCCGTTCAAATACGGATTGAACGCGGCTTACACTTTCACTCCGCGGCTTGCGGTCGAAGCCTCCTACCTTACGGGAAGTCTTTCGGTAGGAATCGGCTCAATTGATGTCGGCTCCTTTGACGAATCGCTCTTAGCCGTGTCTGGCCGCTTCTATCCCTTCTCCGGAAGCTTCAACTTGATCTTCGGTCTTGCGCAACACTCATACAAGGTCGGTCTCGGAAGTGCCCTCGTTTCGCGCTTTACGGGCCCGGTTGAAACCGACATTCTCGACGTCAAGACGCTCGATCTCCAACTCGGATTGGGGAACCAGTGGCGTTTCTACGAAAGTTTTTGGTTGGGTATCGACTGGGTGACCCTGAGTTTCCCGATCGCGACGTTGCAAAGTCGCTCGCCCGCACTCGAGGCTTATTCAAGCGAGCGCGACCGTCAAAACGTGGAAGATGTACTCAGCATCCTCCGGAAGATTCCGACGGCGACGGTATTGAAAACCTCAATCGGTTGGTCCTTCTGAGACTCGCCCCTTCATTTCTCGTCGTTAGGGGCCGGCCGGCTGCTGGCCCTCGTTCACGATTCTCGTCGGCGACACGCGCGCTTGATCCGCGAGGTAAGATGAGAATTTGCGGAAGTCGAGATCGAGATCAAAGCCGGAGTCCGCGGCGCTCATTTTCTTGAACATGTAACGGAGTTCGCCGGGCCCGTTGATCGCCTTCTCTGCCGTTTGCATGAAGTAAATCATGATCGTGTTCTCGCCGTCGCCGTGTGCGAGCTCAGGGTGCCCCCCGGTGTCTTGAGGGAGGAGCGCCTTCGTCGGATAAAGCGGAAGAACCGACTGATCGTACTCGTAGCAGTTTTGACCTTGCGAGTTCACGTGCGTGAACTTGAACTCACCATCGTAGGCGACGGCGGCGCCGGGCTTTCGAGGATTGCGGTGATGTTGAAGGATATCTTCCATCGATACGCCGTTGTAAACCTTAAGCGGACTCGAGTACTGCAAGCTATCCGAAGTGAGACGCCCAAGCGCGAAGACGAACTCGTGAAAATCGAGGAATCCATCTCCGTCGCTATCGGGGTTTTTCGGATCGGCGTCGGTTCGCATCGCTTCTGACCACTGGACCGTCGGTCCCGATGGGGTGCTCGATTTTAAGAACCGTTCTTCGCAATAGTTCAGAAGATCCTTATCTTCATCGGTGACGTCGACGCAGTTGCCGTCGAGTTCCTCGCCGTAAACAACGTGGCGGTAGAAGATGAGATCGCCATAAACTTCATGGAACGAGTGACGCTTGTACGGATCAAACCTCATGTCGCGCATGCGACGACTGAAGGTTGGGTCCGCGGCAAATTCGGTGTTGTAGCGGATTTCGTCCTTATCGCACAGGCCGTCGGCGTCGGAGTCGGTGTCGATCGTTCCGTCGTCACAGGGGCTCGCGTTCATGTTCGTGACCACGAGGCGCTTGATGACCCAAGGCTCAGACGCTCCGAATTTGATCAGGCTCTCGACAGGAACTTTTCCATCCACGTTGACGTCGCTGAACTTACCGCCTCCCAAACGAGCCATGCGTTCCAGGCGAGCGGGCGCGGGAGGATAAGTGTTAGGTCCATAGTAGATAGTCGACAATGTGGTATCGGCGGCAGTGAGTTTCTTTACGTCGGCGTCGATTGCGGCTTCGTCGGTGATTTCGGGCATGGAGCCCACGACCATGTAGTCACTCGGAACTCCGTCGCTGACGAGAACGACGATGTAAGTTGAAGAGACGCCTTCGTTGATCGATTTCTGACGATCGATCTCGATGGCGGAGATCGCCATGTTGATGGCGGCACGGTACGGAGTTCGACCCGCATCCGCGTCGTCGCGCAGGCGGTTGAGCGCGGCTTCCATTCGCGAGCCGTCGAGCGTGAACTCAGGAATTTGATCGGAGCCGGAGTTGATGTAGGCGCGCGCACCTTCGTCGTAGAAGGCGATATAGCCCCACTGGATCTCGTCGTTTGTCTTAAACTTTTGATAGAAGTCGTTCACCAAATTAAATCGGTACGACATGTCGGGATCGGTTCCCGGGTCGTCTTGATAAGGCTGGTTGGAGAAAGACTTATCCACGAGGAACATGATCTTCGTGTAGTTCTTCTTTTTAACGGGGATGGCGGCGCAGATCTCGGCCTTTGCGGATA
>SXSP01000003.1 GCA_005792225.1 Bdellovibrionales bacterium
ATGACCGTGAGGTCTATCGTGGCGCGCAGGATTTCTTTCAAGCGGTGATGCCGCGCTATCAAGCGCGGGTCCAGCTCTATGACGAGAAACAACCCCTGTTTGCGCGCTACCAGGTCGAAGAACAACTCGAAGCCATGGCAGAGGAATTCCTCGCGAAAAAACCCGAAGTTCGCGAGCAGAGCACATTGAAGAACTCGCTCGAACTCTTCGGAAACTTAATTCAGCCCTAATTTCTAGCCTTAAAACGCCGCTCGGCAAGTGAGAGCTCGCGATTGTGATCGTCCACTTGCCAGTCGGTAAAGGTCGGAGGGGCTCAGCCCCGCCGATCCGTTTCGCTGAAAGTTCCGCGAGCGCGACTGAAGGAGTGCCGGGCCGTCCTCAAGCGCGTAACGGAACATCGGCATAAACTGCGCCGAGACTCTCTTTGACCAAGAGTTATCGATCTTCATCGAGAACTTCCTCATCTCTTGGATCTTCTCGGGTTCGGTTTCAAAATCCTTCGCGACACGACGTATTCCTTGCGCGAGTGAAGTTTTCGTCGCCTCTTTATCGTACCCGTTTCCATCCGCGCGCCATTCGATATCGAAGAAGAAACCGCTCATTCCTTCGACCACCGAATCAACCAAACCACCGACCCGACTCACAAGGGGAAGCGTGCCGTTTCGTTGAGCGAAGAGTTGATTGAGTCCCGACGGTTCAAACCACGGCGCATTAACGAAAACATCGCCGTAGGCCATGAGGATCTTTTCGCTTCGTTCAGAAAACGCTCTGTACTGAATCTTATCCGGATGGCGATCCTGAAGATCTTTAAGCCGCGCGATATAGCCGGGCTCCCCGTCTCCGATGAGGATGAACTGCGCCTTCACCGAGGGCGCGACCTCGGCCAACGCATCAATGAGGTACTCGAAGCCCTTCTGCTCGGAAACCCGCGAAGTGAAAACGAAGACAGGAGTCGACGCGTCCACTTTCAAACCAAACTCTTTTTGTATAAAGGCTTTTCCTTTCGCCTTGCCCATCATGTCTTCCGGCGTAAATGTCCATTTAACGTCGGGATGATAAGACTTTGCGGGATCCCATTGGGAGTTGATGATTCCGTTCATCACACCCGTCATACGGTATTCAGACTGAAGCTCGCGAATGATTCCATCAAAGGCCTGGCCCGAACGAGGCGTCGCAATTTCGAGAGCGTAGGTGTTTGAGACCGTATACGAAAAGGTGGAATACTGGAGACCCGCTTTTAAGAAGCTCACTTGGTTGTAGTATTCGATTCCACCGTTTGTCTTGACATACGACTCGGGGATTCCGAGGAAGCGCGCGAGGTCTTTCGGGAAAATGCCCTGCATAGCAATGTTGTGGATGGCCGTGATGACCTTCGGAACTTTCCTTCCTTGCTCACGCGCCATTTCGAGGAAAACGGCGACGAGTCCGCAGTGCCAATCATTCAGGATTACGACGTCGTACTGACTCTGCAGAATGTATTCGGCAACCGCCTTCGACCATGCGCCAAAGGCTTCTCCCTCGATAACGACTGGCCCGTAAGGCGTGTAACCCTCAGCTTTTCGATTATCGAAATAGTTAAACTCAGGCCTTGAAGAATTATGTTTCAAGAGAAGAACCTGGCCTTTTGCCTTCGCCGTCGAATAGACGGAAAACTCGGAGATCTTCTGAGCAGATCCATCGCGCAAATCGAGGCCCACGCGGATCACTTCTCCCTCATCCTTCAACGCTGCCGGGGTCTTCATGTTCAGGTAGTAAGGCATGATCATGTCGGTCTTCACCTTGGCCTCATTGAGGGCTTGGGTGAGTCCGGGAGTTGCGTGTCCTAAGCCGCCGGAATGGTAGATACCCGCGATTTCGGCGGTCACCATCAGGGCCTTGAGCTCCGACGCCCGTGACGACGGAACAAAAAGGAGAACGAGAACCAACGCGAACGTTGATCGCAGCATGCACAAACCTCCAGATTTGTCTTAACGCGATCTGCAAAGAATCGACCCGCCCAGATCGCTTTCGTTCGATCTCAACCTCCATGATAGAGACTTGAACCGACATTTGCCGTCGCCAATGTTCAAAGTCTGAACAGAGGCGCCTCTCCGTCGAAGACATTGTCTGAAGATCGCGGTAAGGCCGTCAGGCGATGAGGCCGAAGAAAGGGCGAAAACCAACTCAACAAGAATTACGAGACGCCAGAGTCGCGATTTGGCCGACCGATGGGCTCTGCCCTCTGTGCTCGCGACCCATGATCGAGGGCCCCTCTCTAAATGAACATCATTTGATCCCAAAATCTTACGGTGGAACCAAGCGCTTCATCATCCACCGCGTCTGTCACAACAAGATCCACTCAGTATTTACCGAAGCCGAGCTCGCCTACGTCTACAACACGTTCGAGAAATTGAAAGAGCACCCGGCGATCTCCAGTTACGTTAACTGGGTTCGCAAGCAGGATCCGGAGAGGATCGTGAAACATCGTCGTCCCCTAGAGCGTGGGTGACCAAAGATTTGTCGTTCCGGCAGTTCTTTCCGGTTGCTCCTGAGCACCTTTACTTCGCCTTCGGCTTCGGGCTAAATCTACACCAATTCGCGTGAACCTCCGGAGGTCGAAGTCATGAAAATCTTATTGAGCCTGCTCTTACTGACCTCTCCGTATTTTGCTCACGCGAATCCCGAAAACGACGAGCGTTGCATGAGTCAATCGACTCGGGAAATCTTCAGGCTCATGCGAGTTCATGACACCAAAGTCGTGCGCCAAAATCCCCGCACGCTTCAAATTGGACCCGACATGACGGCATTCGACGAACGAACCGGCGTCAGCGAATGGGCCAGCTGCGGCTGGAACAAATACGAGACCGAGCGCGGGGCGCTCACTCAGCATTACACGGTGAAGCTCGATCGCAATTGCAAAGTGGTCGCGCGTGGCGAAACCATTTTGAACTCTACCAATTGCCCGAAGGACTTCTGACATTTATCCTAACCGGAGAAATGTCGAAATTCAGATTCGGACTCCTCAATCTCCTCGTTGTTTATTTTGTATGGGGAAGTACTTTCCTCGCGATCCGCGTGGCCGTTAACGGCGACCAAGCCTTCTCGCCTTTCATGCTCGCCGCCTTGCGCGTTGGAATCGCAGGCTCGATCCTTCTTATTGACTCGTTTTTTCGGCGCGAAGTCCTGAATCTTCGACCGCGACTCTTCGTGAAACTTGCGTTATCGGGATTCCTTTTTTGGTTTGGCGGGCACGCTCTCCTCATCTGGGTTTCTCGGTGGGCTCATTCAGGCTATGCGGCTCTCATTTTTGCATCCATACCGCTTTGGACTGCGGTGATCGAGGCGATCAAGAATCCCGCCGCTCGCTCTCTCTCGCGATTGTTTCCGGTTCTCTTGGGATTCGCCGGAATCCTCGTCTTATCGCTGCCAGAGTATTTAAATGCGAAAACTCCCGATGAGAATCACTTCGCGGGGACCCTCCTCCTTCTGCTCTCGGCCTTCAGTTGGGCGCTCGGAACGTCCTTTCACGATGAAGAAATGGACCGCCTTCCCGTAAACGTGAGCGCAGGTCTGCAGCAAACATTTGCCGCTGTTTTTTGTTTTATCGCGTCGATCCTCGCTGGCGAAAGTCTCGCGCCCGTCTCGTCATCCGCTCTCTGGTCGCTCGGCTACCTAGTGACTTTTGGATCGATCCTCGCCTTTTCGTGTTTCGTCCGCGCAAGCCACGTCCTCCCGAATCAACTCGTATCGAGTTTCGCCTTTGTGAATCCGCTCGTGGCGGTAGGCTTAGGCGCATTTTTTCTCGATGAGCCCGTTACGGTATGGACGTTTTTGGGCATGCTCTTGATTCTCTCCAGTGTCGCGTGGCTGTTCCTCGAAATTGGACCGCGCAAAAAGATCGGCGGCCCGAATCTTCGTCCGCCCGAGAATCTCCCGCGCGATCAGGCGCGGCACGTCCCTTGAAAAACGGGTTCATGCGGCGCCGACGTTCGGCTCCGTTCGACCCGGAGGAAATTTGATTCGAATCTGGTTGAGCGTCTCTCTCTTAGCGTGCGCGACTCCCGCGCTCGCGAGTCCTGATTGCGGAAGCCTTCAGCAAAGGTGGAAGGAAAAATATACGGCCGATTTCAAGATCGAGCCGATGGCATTCAACTTCACCTGCCCGAGTCCGGTCGTAAAATTAGCCCGAACCTTTCACGACCTCGAGACAATTCAAATCGCCACACTCACAGAGTCCGCGCCACTTTATCATTTCGTCACGAGCCGCATCCGCAAGATGGTCTTTGATCCGAACTGCCAGGCCCTCGCGCGTGAGGGCGGCGGCACAATTACGATTTGCCCAGCGTTTTTTAACGACACGAGAGAAGATCGGGCCGCGACCCTGATACATGAATCCCGACACATCGACGCTAGCGATCCGGGTCATGTCAATTGCGTGGGTGGTCGTCACGACCAAAAACGAAAAGCATGCGATGAAACATTAATGAGCGAGAGTCTGAAAGGAAGCGGCTACAACGCAGACCTCTGGTTTTACGGGCTCGCGATGCAAGAGCCCAACTCGAATCACGAGCTCAAACGAGCCGTCATGCAGAGTTATGTGAACCGCATGGTGCCTGACCGATTTAATAACGCGAAAGCAGAGTTGATCCGAAAATGGCGAAAAAACTAGTTGTGCTAGCGGTAGCTCTGGCAGCGCTCATTTCCTTTTATTCCCGCGTTCGGCCGGAGCAACGCGAACCGGTGATTCCGCCGGTGGGCATTTCAACTCGAGTATCTACGTCGATACCCGAACCTGAGGCTCATCGCGAACCTCATACATCTGAGAAATTCGGTTCACACCCCGCCCCGCTGGCGGGTCAGCAAGAATTGACCGAGATTCTCGCAGGTGTTCGCCGTCTGAGTAGAGACGATCACGAGGGCCTCAGGAGACTCTATGATCAGGCAAAGAAATGGATGACGAACGATCCGTCCGCCCTCTCTGAAATTCAGGCGGCTTGGTCCACGCTCACGTCAGCAACTCTGGAAGAAAGCTTTTTCGCACTCAGCGCATCGATAAGGCACGGACGCGCGCCAGGCGCCGTCGTCTCATCTCTCATGGCGTTTCAACCACCACCGCGGACTTTCGCGCTCGATCCACACGACGACGGGAACGACGCTCTCGCAAATTATGAGCGAATGCAGTCCTACGCTCTAAGAGAAATCCGGAAACAGGAGGAAGCCGGAAACATACGTCTCAGCCACGACGAAAGAAAACTTCTACTGAATGAAATTCAGCGAAAAATTGCTGGTGAAAATTCACTCGATATCTTGCTCGAAATGGTCGCGCTCCTCGAAAGATGGGATGAAATTAAAATCATTGATGAGGGTTTGAATGCCAAGAATCCTCGCGATCGCGAACTGATTCGGACAGTCGTTGGACTAAAGTAAACGCTCGGAAGCGAGACTTTTCCTGCCAAATCTGAACAAACAATTTTAGTTTGAAGCGAAAGGCGCTGCGGCGATTGAAATAGACCGTGACTCAATGAGGCTTGATGAAATAAACCGTTCCGACTCCCGCACGAGTTGGTTCATGAAAGGCCCCTTGAAATGAAAGTCCGCGTCCTCCTGGCTCTCGCTACTCTTCTCTCCGTGCTCTTAATGGCTGATGCATTCGCTCGCGCCGTTTCAGCCTCAAGTCAGATGGAAACCACATGGCCAAATCTAATGGCTCGCTTAGAGGCAGCCGATACGCGGGAACTCGACACGAAAGCGCTCTACGACGAAGC
>SXSP01000287.1 GCA_005792225.1 Bdellovibrionales bacterium
CGTTCGGAACCATCGGTCGATTGGCCAAGTTCATCGTGTTCGGAACTTGAATCACATCGATCAGAATGTCGTGAAGGCTGAGCTTGTCGCTGAAGTTGAGCCTTTGGTTCTGGATGCGAACGCCGTTTACGAACGTTCCGTTTCTTGAGTTCAGGTCTGTCAGGATGATTTTATCTTCCATGACGAGGACGACCGCGTGCTCTTTCGAAACGGAGTTCGAGTTGATTTTCACTTCGCAATTCGACCCGCGCCCGATCGTACTCTTTCCGGGATGGAGCGGAAAAATTTGTCCAGCCTGCGGGCCGGTGAGAATTCTAAGCGCCCACATGCAGTTGGTCTCCCACTTCGACAGGTGATGCGCTTAAAGTTCCGCCAGGTAATTCGAAAACCGATTGAGCTCCGCGAACGGGCGCCGTCATTCTCCAGGGTTTAAGATCCCTGTAAACCGCGCGTACTTTCAATTCGCGATCGACGAAAACGGCGTCAATAGAGAAGTTCATAAAGCAAGTGTGGATGCTATTGCACGGGATGAAGCGCGAGCCCTGGATCCAGAGCGTTGAGCCTTCAACCATGGACTTCTTGCCCATGAGGCCCAACGTGCGCTCGAGGAACGTGCGTGCCAGGCGAACTTCGCCCGCCACTTCATGCCCTCGACTCTTGTTGAAGAGTTTCATCGCTCCCATCTCACTGGCCCCCGTTTCCGTAGAGGAAGCTGAGCGCGATCGGTGCGAAAACCATCACGAAGACCGCGGGCAGGATGAAGAAAATCAGGGGAATCAGAATTTTTTGCGAGGCCTTGGCTCCCTCTTTCTCGGCGCGAACGAAGCGTTCGAGTCGCATCTGCGCCGACTGATCCTTCAAGACCTTGGCGATGCTGGCTCCGGTTGAATCCGCGTCGATGATGACGTTTACGAAGCTTGAGATCTCCGACATGTCGAGACGGGCCGCTAAGCCCCGAAGAGCTTGGGCCCGGGAGCTACCGAGGGTCACATCGCGGAGGACGTTGTCGAGTTCGTCCGCGAGTACGCTCTGGCCGCGGGCCTTTTCAACGATCCGCTGGATGGCGCCCTGAAAATCGAGACCGGCTTCCGTCGCGAGCGCGAGGAGGTCGATGAAGAACGGAAGATCAATACGGACCGAAGAGACGCGGCGGTTTCTCATGGCGTTCGCGTGGAAGTTGGGAAACGCCCAGCCCACGGGAATCACGACGAGGAAAATAAAAAACGGGTAGCCCAACTGGAGCGCGAAGTTCAGTACGATCAGAAGAAGCGGAAGCATGACTCCCCAAAGGATCTTCATGCCGATAAATTCATCCACGTTGAGCTCGGCGCTCAGGCCGCTCGTGAGGATCATGCGCTCGATCCCCTTACGGTAGCGGGGGTTTTTGATTTTTAGTGCGTGCTGAATCGTGAATTGGTGAACGAGCGTGCGTGAGATCTCGATCGCGGGTGATGTCGACTTCACCGGAGCGTTTCCTGACGCCCACGAGAGTGACTTCATGTCCTCGTTCTTGGCGAAGATCGCCATCATGAACGAGTACACGGAGAAACCCGCGACGAGGATGCAAACGATCGGAAGTATTTCGCTACCCATTTTCGAACACCTTTTCGATCGAACCGTTTTGTGCTTTATATGGGGCCATGCGACGACTCACTCGCCGACTCGTGTTGGCCTCACAATCGCCCCGCCGCAAAGAACTTCTCGAACGCGCGGGTTTTCAGTTCACGGTTCTCTCCATTCAAATATCGGAAATTCCCGACGAAAATTTGAATTTGCAGGACCAAATTGAAGACCTCGCCCTCAAGAAGGCACTAGCTTGTCTCAATTCTGGAAAGCTCGCGAAAGGACAGAACAATTTGATTCTTTCGAGCGACACTGTCGTTGTCCTGGACGGCCAGATTTTAGGCAAACCGCTCGATCGATCAGAAAATCGCCAGATGCTCGAGCGCCTTTCTGGACAAAAGCACAGTGTAATCACGGGTGTCTGTCTGCTGGACATGGATACGGGGAAGACAGTCCTCGACCACTCAATTTCCGAAATTTTTTTTCGCCCTTTGAGCGAGGGCGAAGTGTCTGAGTATGTGAGCTCGGGTGATGGGCTCGACAAGGCAGGAGGCTACGGCATTCAGGGTGCCGCCGGCCGGTTCGTAGAAAAGTTGGAAGGTCCAATGGACACGGTGATCGGGCTTCCCGTCGCCCTCGTTGAAAAACTTTTGATGGAAAACGGTTGGAATGTCGATCGCCGATAATCTGAAGCGCGTCGAGAACGCGATCGAAAAGGCCTGCGCGCGCGCGGGACGAACAAGAGACGAAGTGCGTTTGGTCGCCGTCTCAAAAACAAAACCTGTTGATTCCATTCTCGAGGCCCTTCGCGCGGGCCAAATGATCTTCGGAGAGAATTACGTTCAGGAAGGGCTTGAGAAATCAAGGGCACTCCCTGGCGCCGAATGGCATTTCATTGGGTCTCTGCAAACTAACAAAGTGAAGCAGATCAGTGGTGTCTTCGAACTGATCCATTCGGTGGATCGGTTGAAGCTCGCCCAAGAGATTTCGAAGGTCGCCTCGGCTGCCGGGCGCGAACAAAGTCTTCTCATGCAGGTGCATGTGGGGGATGAAGCCACCAAACACGGGGTCAGCTTCAGCGAGGCTCCGGCCCTCATCGAAGCCATTCTCTCCCTTCCTGGTCTTCGCCTCCGAGGCCTCATGGCGCTGCCGCCGTTGACCGAGAGTGAGTTTATTGCCCGAAAGGCTTTCGCTTTGGTTCGTGAATCGGCGGACCGTTGGCGCCGAGAGTTCGGCTTAGCGGATTTCGCCGAACTCTCGATGGGAACGAGTTCCGATTATGCTTGGGCCATTCAAGAGGGCGCGACACTCGTTCGCGTCGGTACCTCCATCTTTGGCGCCCGAGAGTGAGTTTCGAGCGGCGCAGCGCGTGTCGACGGAAATTGTGAAAGCGAATACGATCTGAGCGTCAGGGGGATCCAGTTGAACTTGATCAAGAATCGTAAAGTGGGATTTATCGGCGCAGGCAACATGGGTCAGGCGATCATGAAGGCGCTCGTCGACACGCAGACCGTGGCTCCGGGTAACCTCTACGCAACCAATCGCTCTCCAGGTAAACTCAAAAAAGTTGAAGAACAATTCGGGGTTAAACCGCTGTCGACGAACGAAGATCTCGTGGACACTTGCGATATCATCGTACTTGCGGTGAAGCCCCAGGATCTCGCCGGAGTTCTTGAGCCGATCGCCTCGAGTTTTCATGACGGCCATTTGGTGATCTCGCTGGCCGCGGGTTTTTCGCTCAAGTCGCTGCAAAGACTTCTTCCCTCCGTCAAAGGCCTGGCGCGCGCGATGCCGAATACACCGGCCACCATTCAGAAGGCAGTCGTGGGATACTGTTTAGCCGACAATGCGGAGACTTATCAGGCTTCGGTCGAAGAGTTTCTCCAGCCGCTCGGTCTCGTGGTTCCAACCGAAGAAGGGGAGACGTTCGAGGCGCTCACGGTCAGCTGCGGAAGCGGAACCGGCTTCGTTCTTGAACTCATGCAATATTGGCAGGAGTGGATCGAAGAACACGGCTTCGATCCGGCAACGGCGCGTAAGATGGTCGTTCAAACCTTTCTTGGAGCTGCCGCTCTCGCGGATAAATCCGAGTCAACGTCCCTTGTTGAGCTGCAGGATCGTGTTGTCAGCAAAAAAGGTGTGACCGCCGCCGGACTTCAGTCGATGCGTGAGCTTGAGCTCGAGCGCGGGCTTCGCTACAGCTTTGAGAAAGCCGCCATTCGCGATCAAGAAATTGAGCGCGGAACCGCTCGCCAATAGACGTCTCGAAAAATTCTTTGCGGCTTTGGTCTTAATCCGAAGCCGATTCTCTCGAGCCCTGAGCTTCAGAATCCGTTAAGTACCCGTATGAAAATCTCGACTCTCATCGCTACGATGCAGTTCATTCTGACCGCCAACGCCCATGCGGATTGTCCGTCGCTGGATCAAGCGCGAGAGGCCTATCGCAATGGCAACGTTTCAGAGGCTCAGTCTCTACTGAAGTGCGCGGGTGATGCGGGGGATGCCGAAGCACTTCGTTACGCATCGGATATTTCTTGGTGGGAAAATCAAACCGAAGATGCCTCAGAGTTCGCGGAACGTGCCTTGACCACGACGGGTGCTAATATCGCAAGCGAAGCGAAATACGTGCTCACCCGTCGCGTCGCTCGAGCGCGTCTCAACGCAAGCCTTGAATCCGTGCGTGCGGAGCGCGATACCGGAACGGAAACTTTCCTGCGCGGAAGCTACAGGTATTCCAAAAAGCACGAAGTCTCGTTCTCGTATTTGAGTGGCTACCGGGATTACTCGGGGGCGACAAAGATCGAGGAAAACTTGTACCGCGTGGGGCACACGGCGCAGGTTGGCCGCCGGACCACGCTCGAGACGGGGTTTCTCTACGGCGACCAGGCGATCATCTTTCCGCGCTTC
>SXSP01000288.1 GCA_005792225.1 Bdellovibrionales bacterium
CATGTCATCACAGGAAACGACGAGAAGGTTCATTCGCGCGAGATGGAGCGCTTTCGCGGCGTCGGAATTCAATCGGTCTTTGAGCTCGACATGAAAGATGTCAAATCGGAAGACCGAATAAAGCACGGTGCCGATGACGATCAAAAGCGTCACGAACGGAAAACGACGTGTCGAGCCCTCGAGGCCGAGAGGGAGGAGAAACATACCTAGACTTTACGGCTTTTCGTCTAGGCAACATAAGGAAGCGAGCGCGTCAATGTCTCGAACTGAGTCGCAAATGTTTCGGTGACTGCCTGAGAAACCGGAAGAGCGCGGTCGCTCGCGAACTGAGCGATGAGAGTTGGATAAATTCGTCGGGCGTGTGCATTTTGCCGCCGATGGGGCCCAGCCCGTCGAAGACGACGACACCTTCTCGCGACATGTAGTTCACGTCTCCCGCACCTCCGGCACGCTCGGCGCGCACCGATCGACCCTCGACCTCCGAGACCTCTCGCAAGTAGAGTTTCAAGAGACGTCGTGACTCTCGAGTGGATGAAAACGGTGGGCAGTCGTCCTCGATCGTGTAACTGGTTTGAGAGGTTAAGCCCGTGATCGGCGAACGAACCGCTGCCTTCAAGAGCGTCTTCTCGATTTTTTGGTGAAGCGCTTCGCGCGCTTTGAAGCTCGGAAAGCGCGCGTCGATTTTCGCCGACATAAACCCGCAGACGACGTTGAAACGGTCTCGGCCTCCCTCAAATTGGGCGACGTTGACGGCAACGCCCTTCGAGGGCCGATTCAACTTATGCAATTTCGCGATCTTGATCGCGAGATCGTGGGCGGCATTAATTTGTTCGCCGCGACACCTCCCCGCGTGGGCCTCTTGGCCTTTCACGTGAACTTGATACCACCTGTTGCCACGTCGTGATTCGACGATCGAACCGTTTTCGAGAGCCGGTTCAAATCCGAGCACCATCACCGAGTCCTGGCTCAATCTGCGAAACTCATCCTGAAACCCTAACGAGCCGGCTTCTTCGTTGGGGGAGATCACAAAGCGAAGGGAGAGCGGCGGGCGCCGTGCTCCTAAGGAGCCAAGATAAAGTTTTACACCCATGATCGCGACGACCAGACCGCCCTTGTTGTCGATCACGCCCGAACCCGTCGCACGTTGTCCGTCAGCGGTCTTTGTAAATCGGCCGGTTGTCTCGATGTCGAGGACGGTATCGGAATGCGAGACGAATGTGATGTGGCTCGAGGATTCACCCGGAAGCGTAGCGACCAACAGGTCTCCTGAGCGGCAAGCGGGATCCGGATTGGCTTGAAGCTCGATCTCGAATCCAAGTTCCTGCAACTCACGAGACAGGATCGTTTGCACGTGATTGACCGAGGTCGGTTCTGTCGTCGGCGAGCTGACATCGACGAGCTCTTTGAGAAGGCGCTCGGAGTCTTGCTGAAGGGTCAGAGGCTGATGCGATGAAGATTCAACTGTTGCGGACATCATTTGATGTGACGTTACCTTTGAGTTTGCGAAACTTGCGTTAGGAAATGGTCAGCGTCGAACGTTATCAGAAAAGTCAACGCTCGCATTTTGCTCACCAATTCAGCAAGATACTTTTTTCTGAGAACCCTGTGGACTGTTTCGTCCTCGACTTTGAAACAGAAATCAACACAATTGGCGAGGGTCTCCGCCGCGTGATTTCTAGGAAATCCTAAATTGTGTATAAACACACACGAATTCTAAAAAACTCTCGAGCGCTTTTAAAGCTAGCATGAGAACAGTTTTCAGCTCCTGACAGAACTGAATTCTTGAAACGAGTTGTTAGGCAAAAGCGAATCGAAGTGCATCTTCGGATCCGGAGTGAGTTTGAAAACGCAGGCGATGTACCTCTCTGATTGTGCGCATGCGAGTGCGACGTTTGGTCGCGATGCGGATTCCGGCGAATGGGCCGAACGTGTGGCGCGCGCTCGCGCGCTGCGCCTGAACGACGCGCGCATCCTGCTCGTCGATGATTCGCCGGATAACCAGCTTCTATTTAGTCGCATTCTGAAGGCGGCCGGCGCTCAAGTCGAGATCGCCGAGAACGGGCAACAGGCGATTGATAAAGCGTCTTTAGCGCTCAGCTACGACCTCATCATCATGGACATTCGCATGCCGATCGTTGATGGCTACGAGGCCACTCGCAGAATTCGCGAGCTTGGATTTCAGGGTCCGATCATCGCGCTCACGGCCCATGCGGTCGTTGGCGAAGAGGAGCGCTGTCGGGCGGCAGGGTGTTCTGATTTTCAGTTGAAACCGATCGATCGGTATTCTCTGCTTTCTGCCGCAGCCCGTTCGCTCGGACTTTAAAAAAAAAGGGCCGGCGAATTCGCCAGCCCTTTCGAAGTTCGTCGAACGGAGGATTCGACTTAACTGAGACTCAGAAAGATCAATCAAGCAGCCTTGTGCTTCTTGTAGGCCATGAACTTCTTGTCGAAGTCCGTCGGCTTTTTTCCCTCTTTCGTGATCAGCCCGAACTTGAACCAATCATAGTGCTCGTTGCAGAAATCCATCTTTTCGGATTTCTTGCTGCAACCTTCCGCCTTGCACTTTGAAAGGGGAACAACGTTCCCACCGCCTGCTGCTGAACCTTGTTGAACTTGGTGTTTGAGTTTGGCCGACATTTCGACTCCCTGGTTTTTCGTATTGTTCATCGAAGCGGACATCGTCCACTTCCTTCGTATAGTCTTCTCATCGTCAGATCAGCCCTTGGGCTTAAGACGAAAGATAAGTTCGCGATCTCGTTTTGAGACGCGTGGCTAGATCTTCAACACAAAATCACCAACTCCGAGAAGCGGGGGCTCTCGCTCACGCGCTAAATACGACTCGAGGGAGAAAAGCTTCATGGATTTTGAATGCGCAATTATCGGCGGTGGACCTGGCGGCTTGGTTTCAGCCCTCTACCTACGCCGATTCCTACGTTCGGTCGTGGTGGCGAGCGGCGGGGCCCCGCGCGCTTCTTGGATTCCGAAGACTCACAATCTCGTCGGATATCGGGGCGGGATCTCGGGCGTGGAGCTTCTCTCGCGCCTTCAACAACAGCTCGACGAATTGGGCGTTGAACGGGCCGTCGGTCTCTTTAAAATTTCAAAGATTCGCGGCGGCTTCCGTGTGAATTCGAACGAGGATCAGTTCACCGCGAAGAAGGTGATCATCGCGACCGGGATCACCGATCATGAGCCGGAATTAGGGAATGTCCCCGCGCTCCGCCGACTGGGATTGCTCCGCTACTGCCCAGTTTGCGACGCCTACGAGTACCAGAATAAGCGGATCGCCGTGATGGCACGGGATGAGCATGGATTGATGAGTTCCCTCTTTCTTTCGAAATTCACGAAGAAGCTTCAGGTGATTTGGTCTCCCTCTGCGCGCATCCCGCGGGAACTCGCTCGTCGCTGCGAGGGGAAAGGGCTCGTGATTCATCACTCGAACGTCGAGGCGATGAGTGCCCAAAAAGGGGCCGAGCCAGGACTCATGATCACACTCGAGGGGCAAACGAAAAATTTGTTCGTCGACGCTGCTACGTCGCGCTCGGAACGACCGTGAATGATGGAGCCTTCCGGGATCTCAAAGGCCTAAAGCGGACTGATGAGGGCTATCTCGTTACGGGGCCGCACCAAGAACTTTCGGTGCCGGGCCTCTTCGCTGTCGGCGATTGCGTGGAGGGGCTCGCGCAAATCGGAGTTGCCGCGGGGCAAGCGGCCGTCGCGGCAACGACGATTCACCGCGAACTCGGCTGACGCTCCCGAACAAATGAGAGGATTGCCGCTGAAGCCAGACCTCCCGCGACGCCGTAGTAGAAGGTCCACTCCGAACCCCATCGATCCCAGAGAAGGCCCGCGACGGTGCTCGAGATGATCGTCGCGAGGCCCGTGAAGGTGCCCAGAATTCCGAGGCCCGTGGCTTTTTGCCGGGAGTCTACGAGATCAACCGCGAGCGCCTTGCCCACGCCGTCAGTCGCCGCCATATAGAGGCCGTAGGTGCCGAACAGAGCGACGAAATGCCAGAGCTCGCTCGCGTATGTAAACCCAAAGTAAACAAATGAAAAAACACCGAGCCCGAAGATGAGGAGATGTTTTCGACCGAGTCGATCCGAGAGACCGCCGAGGGAGGGACTCGCGAGAGCGTAAACGAGGTTGTAAAAGCAGTAGAGGGCGATCACGTGAGTGAAGTTGATGCCCATTTGTTTCGCCTTCATTAAAAGAAAGACGTCGCTCGAGTTCGCGACTGAGAACACCGTCCACGCGAAAAGATACATTTTGAAATCACCCGTGAGATCACCCCAAACCCATTTTTGTTGAGTTTGATTCGATTGGATGTCGTGAACAGGTTTCTCGCGGACGGCGAAAATGACCGCAACCGAGAGAAGACCCGGAATGACCGCCCAATAGTAGATGGTTCTCAAACTCTCGGGCGACTCCGAGAGAAACCAAATTGCGAGCAGTGGTCCGAGGGCCGCTCCCATCGTATCCATCAGACGATGCCAACCGAACGCCGCCCCTCGAAGTTCGGGAGCGACGGCCTCCGCGAGAAGTGCGTCCCTCGGCGCCGTGCGAAGACCCTTTCCCACACGATCAGATCCGCGGGCGATGAGAACTTCGGTCCAGGAGGCGGCGGCGCCCGTGAGGGGTTTTGCGAGTGTCGCCAAAAGATAACCGGCGATGACAAATGGTTTTCGCTTTTGGATGCGATCTGACCATCGACCCGAAAATGTTTTGAGGAGACTTGAAATGCCTTCGGCGAGACCCTCGATGAAGCCAACGTTCGTCATCGATGCGCCGAGAACGGAAGTTAAAAAGAGCGGGGTGATCGGGTAGAGCATCTCGCTCGAGAGATCCGAGAGAAACGAGACGAGGCCGAGCGTGACGACGTTCCGATTGAGGACCTTGTTTTTGGTCTGAACTATCGATTCGGGCATAAAAAAAGCTCCGCCACCTCACGATGGCAGAGCTTCTTTGACCGAGTCAACGGGATCAGTGCGGAGAGGCTTTCTTCAGCTCCTCGCGATGCACGTTCTTATAGCGTTCGTCGCTTCCGCCGTGGGGCGTTTGCGGCGAAGGAGTCGGGTCAGGCATTTCTTCGAGTTCCGCGATGGCTTCAGCACTCATGAAGAGACGGCGGAAGACGCCGTTGATCCACGAATTGAAGCGATCGACGAAAGAGTAAGCCGCGGGAACGACGATCAGGGTCAGGAGAGTCGAGCTGATCAAACCCCCGATGATCGCCCATCCCATCGATGTCCGTTGCTTTGAAGCTTCGTTCAATCCGATCGCGATCGGAATGGTACCTGCGACGAGAGCGGCGGTCGTCATCAGGATCGGGCGCAGACGCACTTAGCCCGCGCGGATGATGGCCGTCGAACGATCGTAGCCTTGCTTCAAGAGTTGGTTCGCGTAGTCGACGAGAAGAATCGAGTTCTTCGTCGCGACCCCGAGGAGCATGACAATCCCGATCATCGAGAAGATGTTGAGAGATTCCTGGCTTGCCGCGAGCGCGACGATCGAGCCGCAGACCGCGAGGGGAAGTGCCAGCATGATCGTGAACGGCGTGATAAACGACTCGTACAGCGAAGCGAGAACCAAGAAGATGAACAAGATTCCGGCGCCCATCGCGAACACCATCGATTCGCCGAGTTCTTTGAAGTTCTCGGCTTGACCGATGAAGAAGTAGCTGACGCCTGCGGGGAGCTTCACGTCGTTCTTAAACATCTTATCCACGTCTGCCATGATGTCACCGAGACCCGCACCCGGCGCGATGTCGGCACCGATTTGGATATACCGGTTACGATCCATGCGCGTGATCTTCGAAGGACCTTCGGTCGTGACGGGGGTCGCGACGTCGGAGAGTCGAACGAGGCTCTGGTTCAAGTTCGGAACGTAAGTCGATGCGAAAGCCTCTTTGAGGTTTCGCTGATCGTCTTTCAGGCGCACGCGAACGTCGTACTCGATTCCGTTTTCACGGAACTTCGCCGCGAGCATTCCTTCGATTTGCGTTCTCAGCTCGGCTCCGATGATCGAAGTCGAAGTTCCGAGGAGCTGCGCGCGTGATTTGTCGGGTACGACCTGGAACTCAGGTTTGCCGGGACGGAAATTAACGTCGACGTCCTTCAGGCCCGGATGCTTACGCAATTTCTCGAGGGCGACGAGCGCGATCTTTTCGAGCTCTTGTTGATTTGAGCCGCTCAAGTTCAAGGCGAATGGCCGCATGCCGCCGCCGACGGCGTCGAAGTCTTTCACCTTCGGAGTGGTGTAGGCGAATTTGACGAGCTGCTCGCGAAGTTTTTCTTTGAACTGGCTTGTGTTGACGTTGCGCTTTTTACGATCGACGAGCTTGACGTAGAATTCGCCAACGTTCGGGTCACCATCTTTCGATCCGACGGTGAGCGAGCTGATCGCGACTTCAGGGTTCGAGCGGATCTGCGAGTCGACCTCCATCGAGACTTGAGCCATTTTTTCAAGGCTCGTGCCCGGGGGCATGTCGATAGAAACCGCGAACTCGCCCGCATCTTGTTGCGGCAGGAACGTCTTCGGAACGTACTTTCCGAGCGACATGCAAGCGAAGAAGACGGCGATACTTCCCGCGAGCGCCTTTAGCGGGTGGCGCAAGATGACGTGCAAGAATTTCTCGTAGAAATTCTCGAGACCATCTTGCATCCGGTTAAACGCGCGCAGGAATGCACCGACCGTGCGGCCGTAGAGCGATTTCGTGTTGTCACGGGTGTGCGATGCGCCCGCGAAGTACGCCGACAACATCGGAGCGACCGTCAACGCGTCGAAGAGCGAGATCGCCATGGCGAAGCAGACGGTGAGACCGAACTGTTTGAAGAACTGACCGACGACCCCTTTCAAGAACCCGAGGGGACCGAACACGGCGATAACCGTCAAAGTCGTCGCGATGACCGCGAGACGAACCTCGGCCGTTCCCATGATCGACGCCTTGACCGGCTTTTCGCCCATTTCGATATGGCGGAAGATATTCTCACGTACGACGATCGCGTCATCGATCAAGAGTCCAACCGAGAGCGAGAGCGCGAGGAGAGTCATGATGTTGATCGTGAAACCCGCCATCGCCATCAGGATGAAGGCACCGATGAGCGAGTTGGGGAGTGCGAGGCCCGTGATGATCGTCGAGCGACCGTTCGCGAGGAACAAGAAGACGACGATGACCGCAAGTCCCACGCCGATCAAGATGGATTCTTCCACGTCGGCGACGTTCGCGCGAATCCAGACGGACGAGTCGCGAACGGTGACGAGTTGGGGTTTACCCTTTGCCGTTTCCATCTCTTTGTTGATCTGGTCGACTTTCGCTTTGAGGCCGTCGACGACCTTAATGGTGTTCGCGCCGGACTGACGGAAAGCATAGAGGAAAAGCGACGGCTCGCCGTTAATGTAGGCGCGGGTCGATTCGTCTTCGAGCGTATCTTTCACTTCGCCGACGTCGCTCACGCGAACGGGAACGTCGTTTCCGAAGAAGCTCAGGACGAGACCCTTGATGTCGTCCATCTTTTTGAACTGGCCGACCGTGCGGAAGATCGTCTCTGTGCCGCTCTCGTCTTTTTTACCGGAAGGGATGTCCTCACCCGCGCCCGCCAAACGGCTCGCGACAAGCGATGCCGAGATCTCGCGGTTTTTCAGACGGTAGCGGTCGAGTTGAACCTGGATTTCGCGTTTTCGGCCGCCATAATTGTCGACGAGACCGACTTGGTTGACCTGTTGAAGGCGCGGCTTGATGACTTCGTTTGCCAAGTCATAGAGTTCCGATGCCGGGACGTCGGCTTTGAGCGCGAGGACGAGAACCGGCTGATCCGAGGGATCGATCCGGCGGATGACCGGCTCTTCGATATCGGTCGGAAGCTTCCGCTTCGTCGCGCCGACGCGGTCGCGCACTTGTTGCTCGGCGTATTTGACGTCGGTTTCGAGTGTGAACTCCGCGACGACGATCGAGACGCCTTCTTGGTTTGTCGAGGAGAGGCGCTTGATACCGGCGAGAGTCGAGAGCTCGTCTTCGATGGGTTTCGAAACGAGGGTCTCGACTTCGGCGGGGCCC
>SXSP01000033.1 GCA_005792225.1 Bdellovibrionales bacterium
GAAAACGAAGAACAAAGACCTTGGCGAAGTCATCGAGAAAGCCCTCGACACGTGGCTTGATCGCAACGATCCCGTGCGCAAGGCGAAGCGCTCAAAACGCCCAAAGAAAAATTCTGTGCAAACAGAGAACGTGCCGGCCGCCGAAGCTCACGCCGTTTACGCCCGTGATGAGGGGCGCTGCACCTTTACCCTTCCCAATGGCAAGCGGTGCCCGAATGAACGCTGGGTGCAGCTCCACCACCTGCAGTACAGAAAAGACGGTGGTACTCATGATGCCGAGAATCTCACGACTCTCTGTTCAGAGTGCCATGAGCTCGTTCATCAGTTGGATCTGCCGTTGAACGAGCTGCGGGCGCCGCGGATGGCCTACAGCCCGGGCCTGTCTAAGGAGTTGACAGTCCACTAGCCGGTTTGGTCATGGCGGGCGCCCCCTACCCGCCAAAACGGCCCAGAATGCATTTGGGGCGGCACCGGCTTCGCAATTCTTGCCGTTTGAGTCCTCAATGGGAAGGGTTTCGTATGAAGAAGTCGATAGCACGCCAGATTCTTTCGGTCATGACTACGGGAGCGGTCCTCGCGGGCGCGGTTCCCGCCTTCGCGGTAGATGCCGCAAGGGGTGCCAATATCGATGGATATATTCTCGATCCGTCTTACAACGTTCGCTTGCACCCGGATAAAGAAAGTAAGCGCGTGAGTAGCGTGAGGAACATTTCGGATGAAGGTTTCACCCTTTCGGATCTTGATAAGGAATGGGTCAAGGTCACGCGCCCGAATCAGGGCTCGGGTTACGTTCACCGGAATGCGCTGAAGAAGGTTGAACTCAACTCAAGTTATTTGATTCGCTCGAATCCGAGCCTTGATGCAAGCCGGATGAAAACCGTTGGCGCCGCGAAGTCGAAGGGTCTTCTGCTCACGGGTGTCACGAAGGTCGTTAAAGAAAACGGAAAGACCGTCGATTGGAAAGAAGTCATTGTCGATGGCAAACGCGGCTGGATTGCCGGTGGCGTTTTAAGAAACATCGGGAAGAAGGCGGAAGCGCCCGCGGCTCAACCGGCTCCCGCGAAGAAGGTAGCCAAGGCGCAACCGAAGCCTGAAGCAAAACCTGCAGCTAAAACAGAGAAGAAACCAGAAGCAAAACCAGAGGCGAAGCCAGAAGCGAAACCAGAGGTTGTGCAACCACCGAAGGTCGCGGCTAACGAGAACAAGCCGAAAAGCAAACCAGAGCCAAAAGCAGAGAAGCCTCAGAAGAAGCCGGAGGCAAACCCGCCGGCTTCGGCTTCCAACGACAACAAAAAGGGACCCCTTCGCCAACCGCCGGTGAAAGTGATCGAGCCGGATGCGGCGTCGAGCACGGCTGCCAACTTGAAACCCGATGTGAAACCAGAAGAGTGCGTCGGGAATAAAGCAGCGTTTGATAATCACGCGCTCCTTAAGAAGGCATTCCCTGAGGGCTACAACCCGTTCGTTCGCTGGAATGGCGATCAGTGTAGCGCGAAGGTTGAACCCGCGGGCGACGGCGTTTGGACCATGACGATTCCTGACTTCTGCGTGATGGCGCGAAACGCGACGAAGCCCAACAAGAAGCCGATTCAACCCGTCACGAACGTACCGCTCAAGATCTGCGTCGATACGAAGACGAACAAGCCGTTCTTGAGAATGGCGGGAAATCGCTTCGAGTTCCAGGATGCGAGCGCGAACTCGGTGATCCTCGGTGACAAAGACGAACAGAGCACGTTCACGCGCTCAAACGCGGTTCGCTAAGGAGCCCTCGATGAACGCATTAGCGAAGCTCTTAGGCCTCACGGCACTGCTCTTGATGTCACACGCATCCAACGCCCGCGCGGAAGGATGTGAGTTCGTACGGAGAGACCAGATGGAGTCGCTCCTGAAGGCAATGCCGAAGGAAGTTGTCGGTTACGTGAATTGCTTTGAGAAAAGTCCGAAGGTCAACATGCTCTTCGTCGCCAAGTTCAAACACCTCGACGACGGGGCGCTGGATCTCTTCGTCGGTCGCGTGGGTTTGAGCGTTGATGCCGGTAGCCGCAGTGTCGCCTCGGTTTGGCACTCGAAGGGCCCCATCGCGAAAAGACAGATTTTATTGAAGACTCTTACGCCGAAGAATCAGTACACGACGTCGAAAAGTCTTATGTCACACTACGGATTCGTTGAGCCGACGAAGGACGGCGGGTACATCTTGTTCTTGCATTCGCAGGGCGAGCGCGAGACGCAACTCAACCGACACACATTGGAGTCGGTTCGCAAGCAGATCTCGCGGCCCGAATTCTTGGCGAAACTTGGCTAATTATTCGAGATCGCACCAGAGCGCCACTTGATGGCGCTTTCCATTTGCGACGTAGGTCACCGTTTGGCTCTGGCGATCGCCGGGCGTCGTGTAAAGCTCAAAACCATTTCCGTTCGTCAAGGCGTGGTCCGCCGGGAAGCTCGCGCGCGACATCGAAATTCCTGTCACGTCGACAAGCTTGTTTTTCACGGTGGCGAGATCGCGGGTTTCGCTGATGATCGCGCGGTAGGAGTTCGTTCCGACTTGCAGGAGATCCATGAAGATGTAGCCGCCTTGATAGCGGCCCTGAGAGCGGCACGTCTCGACGAGGCGAGATTCCGATGCGAATGAAAGAGTTGAGACGAGGCTGAGGGCGAGTGCAAAGAGTGCTTGGAATTTCATGGTTTTTCTCCTAAAGCCCGCATTCCTTGAAAGTTTCGCGCCAAGGCCCTCTGAGACTTTACGGGGAGCCCGGCATTCCTCACTACCCAGAATTTACAGGGCGCTGACAGAATGCGCGGGTTTTAGGGGAATCTCAGAAGTTGAAGCCCACCTTCAGGCGAACTTCTTGTTTGGTCTTTTCGATTAAATGAAAGTCATCGGGTTGGCCCTCGAACTTCTCTCCCCCGCCCTTGATTTGCGGAAAGTAAGTGAGGGTGGTCCACCAGCTTTGAGAGGCATAATGGATGCTGGGACCGGCGAACCACGTCCAGCGCTCTTGCCCGACTTCTGTTTCGTATTCTGTCTCGTAGACCGTTTCGATACCCGCGAACCAGCTCGGAATGAAGCGGTAGGAGAGACCCGTTCCAATCTTGAGCCCGATTTCCATCTCGGGAATCGTTGGCCACTCCACATTAGGATCGAGGCCGTTGATATGCGCGCGTTTGGCGTAGGTGGTTTCGGTGACGAGGTTTCCGATCCAGGCGAGTTGGGCGTCGAAGAAATATTTTTGGAAGAGAAACTCAACTTCCTGAGTCGTCGTGTCTTTGTACTGACCGGAGTGACGATCCAGCCACGAGTAGGTCAGTGAGTAGTAGACGGAGAAGCCCACCGGATCGATCACGGGGCTCAAGAAATTATACTTCATCGCGCCCTCAAAGCCCGATGGTTTAAAGCCCGAGCTGTTGTCCTGCGGAAGATATCCGTCGACGATGAGGCCACTGACGTGCACGGACTGGGCGAGCACCGCCCCCGCAACTGAGAAACGATCGGTGACTCCATATTCGAGTTCCGTCTTCGAATCGAACGCTGAATAAGTTCCCTTTCCCTTGTCGGTTCGAGCGGTCACGATTTGGTAGAGTTCTTTCACGTTTTCGGGAAGAGGCTCGGCGCCCCGCACGTAACCGAGGAAATTTTCGTCGGCCGATGCGAGTGACGGGAGAATGAGGGCAATGGCGAGAAGAAGGCGCGGCAAATTCATCTTTTGACTCCTGGATGGATTCATCACTAGCAAGTGCGCTGAGGAGAACGCAAAATTTTTCGCTAAACTCGGCTGGCTCTTTCCGACTGGCTTTCAATTACGGCTCGACGGCCAGTTGCCATCCTCCCCGTTCTGCGCCAGAGTAAAACTCTATGCTTCATCTGAGAATCCACTTCATGATCCTGCTCGTCTTGGTTTTCACTTCAGGTGACTTTGCGATGGCCGCGGATGCGTCTCCCGAGCCGAGCGCCGCCGAAACTTTTAGGGAAACGTTTTCCTGGCGAACACTGAAGGGCGACTTCACCTCTCCTTTCACGACTCCAGCGAAGTACGCGCTCGCAACGGGCACGGCACTGACGGCGGTCGCTATGATCTTCAAAAAGGAGATCGATGAACCGATCAACGATGCGATGAAGCGCGATCGCCCTCTCGGTGACGACGGGACGGGAGATAAATTCGGGCAGCTGGTTCCGAACGTGCTTTATTTCGGCTCAATGTTGGCTACGTACTCGATAACGGGAGAAGCACGTCCCCTCCGCCGCGCGAATTTGATGTTCCGTTCGACCCTTCATTCGGGGATCGTGACGATCGCGCTGAAAAACACGTTGCGAGCGGGACGCCCGTACAACAATGACGTCAAGACGTCGTTTCCGTCAGGTCATTCGAGTTCAAGTTTCGCCTTCGCTTCCGCGGTCGCGATGGAACATGAATGGTATTGGGGGCTCGGTGCGTACGCCGTGGCAACGTACGTTGGTGCGAGTCGCATCAACGATCATCAACATCACTTTCGCGACGTGCTCGCTGGCGCGACGATCGGGATTTCGTACGGAATGGGCGTGTTCTACCGAATGAAAGAAGAAGAAACCTCAGGGCTGGCTTCCAACGTTTCGTGGGCGCTCCTTCCCACTGACGATTTGGCGGGAGCGACTTTGATTTACAAAAAGGCGTTCTAAAAAAAGCCGACTCCGCAAACGGAGCCGGCCCGATCGTCAATTACTTACGCGAGTAAGTGATTGTTTGATCGATGTTCGTCGGGCGCTTTGCGGGAGCCGACTTGTCTTTTCCATCTTCTTCGAGTCCGAAGCGGAGTTGATCGCCGTCAACTTGAACGACGTCGTAGACTTTGCGGGGAGTTTTCGTCCAGCAACGAGCGAGAACGGGCGAGTTCGAAGATTCCGCCGTTACGTTCTTCTCGATTCCGACTTGCCAGTCGGTGAAACCGCAAGCCGCAACGAGGTTGAGTGCTTTTTGGCCGGCCTCATTCACGGGAGTGATCGCAACTGAGTCAAACGACTGGTTGAACTCGAAAGTATTGTCGCTCACTTCACGGCCAAGATCGGCGCTCCCGTTTTCAACGACACGAACTTCGGGAGTTCCGCAGTTGTCGGAGCTATAGAGAGTGGTTGTCTTCGAAAAGCTCGCTCCTTTATCGAATTCAACGACCTCGGATGTGAGACCGAAAATATCCGACTTTTGGCAGCCCGCCGACCATTGGTCGTCGATTTGAGCTGTTCTGACTTCTCTCTCAACGTTCTTCGCGACTTCGGAATCCTTGCCGCAGCCAGTGACCAGAGCGATGGTGCCGAATGCCACAACGGCCGACATCATAAGTTTTGTGTTCATAGTTCCTCCTTGTTGGTTGATCGCACGATCCCCCGAAGGAGCAAGGAGGATGCCTCCTCTCAAAACGTATATAGAAGGTTCAGACGGCCAACGGCCGAGCTTCGGGGCGATTTTCCACTTACTTCTCGTGGAGGAAAGGGACCCATGCCGGGCGCGTTAGGACCGACTCCGATTCGGTTTACGCGCGAGACGCCGCAAACCACCTGAGTTCGCGACGAGTTGGTCTACGAATGCGCGCACACGCGCGCTTAAATATCGCTTCTGGGGAATCACGAGATATGCCTTTCCGAATGGTTCTAGGCGATCGTTGGGAAGACACTGAACGAGCGTTCCCGCATCAAGAAAAGGACTTACATCCCACCGAGATCGAATGGCTACGCCCTCTCCGAGAAGAGCCATCTCGGTTAAAAAAAGGCCCACTTCGCATTTCACCTTACGGGAGGATTCGAAGGAGGCGAGAGACTCACCCGACTTGATGAATCGGCATCGCTTATAGAGATCAAGCGTGAGAAGAGAGTGTTGATGAAGGTCCTGAGGCGTTTTGATCGGAGAATGCTTTTTTAAGTAAGCCGGCGACGCGCAAATGACGAGTTCATTATCAGCGATCTCTCGATAGACAAAATCGGCGCCCTTGGGTGGATGAACGCGAACCGCGAGATCCATTTGTTCGCCAATCAGGTCGACGATTCTCTCGGAGAGATCAAGTTCGAATTCGACATCAGGAAATTTATTGCGAAAAACTTCGATCTCCTTTGCGAGCCACCGAAAGGCGACCACGGGAAGACACGTCAGACGAATCGTTCCCGATAATCCACCGGCGTCAGACGCTCGTCGTTCGAGTTCGTTTGCACTCTCCAAAAGCGAACGCGCGTGCAGGAGAAGGCCCTCACCCTCTGAAGTCAACGTGACTGATCTCGTCGTGCGGTTGAAGAGTCTCAGCCCCAACTGGGTTTCCAAAGACGAGATGCGCTTTGTGATGTTGGGCGCGCCGATACCTAACGAGCGGCCGGCTTTAGCAAAACTCCGGGCTTGGGCCACGAGAACAAAAGCTTCCCAAAGCTGAAGATCGCTAATTCTCATTATTTCCTCCAAGGAAACAATAATGTTCCTGATCACGGGATTCTACTTCTTTCGGCCCAGCGGTATTTCACCTGAAACCTTTTCCACAAGGAGAAATTCCGTGCGCCGTTTAATAAGTTGTTTTGTCACACTGGTTTGTTTGAACACGCCGAACGCCGAGGCGAAGATCGTCGAGCAGGTCTCCATGGCCGAAGCTCTCGGAAGTGCGACACTCGAAACCCTCGTCATTTTAGATCTCGATAGTACCGTGATTGAAACGAGTCAGATGCTCGGTTCCGATTCGTTCTTTCAATACTTACTAGAGCTCGCTCACGCGCGCGGGAAGGATCGCGCCGACGCTCTTCAGTGGGCGCTCGCGGAAAATTCCAAAGTTCAGCCCTATTCTCCCGTTCACACGGTCGAATCTGAAACACCAGCATTGATTCGAAGACTCCAAGTTGCCGGGATCAAGGTGATTGCGCTCACGGCGCGTCCTGGCGATTGGGCCACGCCGACCCTTGCTCAATTAAAAAGCGTCGGAGTCGATTTTACGCCGACAGCGATCGGTGGCCACTGGGGACATTATCCAGAAGCCGGTCGATTTGAGGCAGGGGTCTTTTTCGTCGATGGAGGTGTTCAGAAGGGGCCCGCGTTGTTGACGTTTCTCTCGGCGATCGGATTTCGCCCGGTCCAAGTCCTCTTCGTTGATGATAAAGCCAAAAACGTTGAGTCGGTCGATCAATCCCTCAGATCTGTGGGTGTCCCCGCTCTCAACGTACGCTACGGGGGAGCCGATGGGTCGATCGCTCGCTTTCGACCAGAGATCGCCGACTGCCAATGGTCCGTCTATAAAAGGTATCACGTCTTTATCTCTGATGAAGCGGCTGAAAATGCCATCGAATACGGAAAATGCTCTTAGGCTTCGTACTCAAGAGCAACGCTCTTTCCGATTTCGATTTTCTCGGGCGCAAAGAAGCGAATCTTTTCGGCGTAATCGGGATTTTCTGCCCAGTATTCGTATTCGTTTCCCAGATAGATTCTAGAAACGATCTTAGATTCTCCCACGGCGCCAGTGGCAACCCGCCAGCGTCGGGGCAAGAGCGTACGGCTCGCGCCGCGGACCTGCATTGTCTGCCCTCCCGAAATGAAGGACGCGACAAAAGCCGTCGGAGGATTTTGATAGAGCGATTCCGGAGACCCTTCCGCTTCGATCTTTCCTCCCTCGAGAACGATGATTCGATCCGAGAGCGAGAGAGCCTCACGGCGATCGTGAGTCACGAGAATGGTCGTAAGTTTCAATTCTTGTTGAAGCCTACGGATCTCCGCGCCGAGTTCTTCTCTTAAAACCGCATCGAGGTTGCTGAGGGGTTCATCGAGGAGGAGGGCGCGAGGTGACATCGCGAGCGCACGCGCGAGGGCCACTCGCTGTTGCTGTCCACCGGAGAGTTCGTGCGGATACCTCAACTCGTAGGGCTTGAGCCGGACGAGATCGAGGGCCGCGCGCACAAGACGCGAGATCTCCGTTGGTGACTTGCGCTCCAAGCGGTTCACGCGAAATGGAAACGCGACGTTTTCGAAGACGGTCATGTGCGGCCAAACAGCGTAATTTTGGAAAACCATTCCGAGCTGACGTTTTTCCGGAGGAACGAAGTCAGTTTGGCTTGAGAGCTTGTCTCGTCCCATGGTGAGTTCGCCGGCGTCGGGACGCTCCAGGCCCGCGATACATCGGAGTATCGTTGTCTTTCCTGAGCCTGAAGGTCCGAGGAGCGAAACGAACTCCCCTTCCGCCACCGAGAGGTCGATGCCCTTGAGGATCTCGGTTCGACCGTAGTTCTTTTTTAAACCTTTTATGTTGAACGTCGCCATCATCGGGGTCCTCAGTAACCAAGTCGGCCATTGGTTAGCCGAACGGTAAGTTCATTGAGAAGGAGTACGGTGCCGACAAGAAGGATCGAAAGGGCCGCGGCCGAACTCTGGTCAGCATAGTCTTGAAGGTCAAAGAGAAGCGTTCCAACGGAATGATATTGGGGGCTCACCAAGAAGACGGACATCGTGAGCTCCCCCAAGATCGGAACGAGAACCAAGAAGAACCCTCCGATCAGTTCGGGTCGGAGGATGGGAAGAAGGATCCGGCGCCAAGTTTCGGAACGTGACGCCCCACTCAGCCTCGCCGCTTCGACGAGCGATCCGGAAATGCTGTCGAGACCCGCCCTCAGGGGTTGAAAAGCGAGATTCATGTGCTTCACCATAAAGGCGGCGACCACAATCCAAGCCGTGTTGTAGAGATTGATCCCGAATCGGCCCGACAACACCATGATGAGTCCCAACGCGATCACGGCCCCGGGAGTGGAGCTCGCGAGGAGAAAGGTGAGTTCGCTCGACCTCACGGCCCATTTCGACTCACGGAAAGTCATGAGAAGAAGGAGCGAGAGCACGAGAATCAAGAGGGCGCTCAAGGGACCATAAATGAAAGTTCCCGTGAGTGCGGAATGGGTCTCGGGCAACTCTAAAAGCACGTACCGGTAGGTTAAGAAGTTGAGTTCGCTCAAGCACGCCAAGCCATTTGCCTGAAGACATCCACGAGGCACGAGGGTGGATGCGAAAAGCATTGAGAGCGGCGCAAGCCAGGCGAAAAGATGGTAGGTCGCAAACGCGAATTGAAAGAAAACCCAACTCCGCCCCTGAGGCTCTTCCACGCGTACGCGGGATGCTTTGGCGGAGATGGTTTCGTACTTTTTTCCGCCGCGATGAGCGAGGGCGAGAATAAGAAGCGTGGGAAGTACGAGCGCGAAGAGCACGAGGCCGTAACTTGCGGCTTGCGGAAAACCATCGAGGCCACCCAGTTGAATGGACTGATAGATCCTGTAGCTGAGTGTATATGCCCTCTCAGGTGCGCCGATCCACGCCGGAATGGCAAACGCCGCGATGTTGAGCGCAAAGCAGAGAGCTAGAGCACCCCAGATCGATGGCGAAACGAGCGGCAGGTCAATCTTAAGAAAAATCCGGATCGCGCCGGCGCCGCTCAGTCGAGCGGCTTCGCGAAGGCTAGAATCGATTCGCCTCAGACGGTCTTCGAAAATCAAAAAGGCAATCGGCATGTGGGAGACGGCGAAGAGAACGATGAGTCCCCAAGTTCCGTAAAGTCCAAAGGGAAATTTCACGAAGGAATTGAGGAGACCCGTACCCGGGTTCCACGCGATGACGTAGGCCGTGGCGAGAACAAAATTCGGGATCAGAAACGGGATAAGAAGAACAAGTCTCGCGACACGCTTCGCCCGCCATGAATAAAGCGCAAAGGTCCTTGCGAAAAAGAGCGCGAAGAAAACGGAAAGACCACTCCCCGCCCCGGCCGTAACGAGCGTCGTCATCAGCGAGGTGGTGAAGGTTTTTTTCTGAAGCGTCTCTTGTAAGACGACGTTGTCAACTCGGGAGAGTAGGGCCACGATCGGCGCGAGGAACACGACACCGATCACGAGCGCCGCAACAAAAATCCAAGCTCGGCCGACAGAGGATCTCTTCATTCGAGAACGAGTTCCGCGAATTTCGCCTTGATGGTTTTGGCTGCGTCACCCGTTTTCCGAATGATCTCGGGTGTCCAGGCTTTGGAGTTTTTCGTGACTTCCGCGAAGGACTTGGCCCCTTCAGGAGGCGGCAGCGATTTATCTACGCTGTACATAAAGCCATTGAGAAGAAGCTTTTGAGCTTCCTTTGTCAGGAGGAAATCGGCGAACTTCTTCGCACCCTCTTTGTTCTTTGTGGACTTTAAAATCAACTGAACACTGGGCACGGGAACCGCGCCGTCGGTCGGGTAAATAATCTCGATTGGACTCCCCTTCTTGATCGCGGCGAGGGCATTTTCAAGAAGTGTAACGCCGATCTTTTTTTCGCCCGACTCCACTTTCTGGATCGCGACGCTGTTTCCGCCGTTTGCGGCGAGAGCATTCTTTCCGAGTCGATCAAAGAAGTCCCAGCCGTATTTTTCGCTTAGGTAGCCGACCGTTGCGAAGACGGTGCCTGACTCTAGGGGGCTACCCATTTGCACCTGATTTTTAAATTGAGGCTGCGTGAGATCGCTAAATGCCTGAGGTCGCGCGGCCGCGGGAACGTTTTTGTTCACGATCATAACCATGAGTGAATGATAGTTCGCACGCGGTGGCGCCTCAAGGAGCCCCCTTCCCTCAAGATTGGCGCCGTAAAAGGGATCAGAAATCACGAGGACGTCGGCCTGAGGTTTTTGAGCGGCGATCTCGGCCTCGAACTTGGCCTGGATCTTCTCGGAACCCGACTGGAAGATTTGAACTTTGTAGCCCGGGTTCTTGGCTTCAAAACCTTTTTGAATGGGCGTGACAAATTCTTTGTAGATGGACGTGTAGACCCAAATGTCTTGCGCGGCCTGCGCGCCTAAGGAGAAGACCATGGCGATGGCGATGAGAAGAGAACGCATGAATGACTCCCTTTATTTCTTTTGTCGACTAGCTTGGTACTTCTCGCGCGCCCGAACCGCGTGATCGGGAAAGTCGGAGAAGAGGCCGTCGATTCCTAGCGCGAAGAACTGTAAATACTCGGCTTCAGGATTTTCTTTGTAAGCTCTGTTTAAATAAGCCTTGTCGCTACGGAAAGTGTACGGATGCACTTTCAATCCCGCCGCGTGAGCGTCTTGAACAACGGATGTCGGCTCTTGAAGTGAGCCGAGCAGAGATTCCGGAAGAATCAGCCGCTTGTAGGGTCCAATCCCGTAAATCGTTTGACCGAGTTCGCGCAGGCTCTCGGGCTTCAGAAGATCGCCGTAGGTCCGTCTATCTTTATTCTTCACGAAGTCGTACGGCCGCTCTCCTCGCTCATCGAGGAGAAAGATCAGGCGAACAGGCGAAAGCTTTTTTAATGCAAAGAGGTTCGTTAGCTCAAACGACTGAATAAAGACGGGAGCATCCGTTCGGTTCAGACCCTTCGATGCGAGCGCTTTGACGATCGCGGGCTCCAAGAGAAGTTTCTCGTCGGCAAAGTATGTTGGGTGCTTCGTTTCGGCGTAAACGCCAATCGGGCGACCCTTCTCTTTTGATTTTCTGACGGCGAGATCCAGGACTTCCTCGAAGGTCGGAACTTCGTACTTGCCGTTGTAACTTTGATCGCGCGTAGCGAGTCGCTCGCGGGCGCGAAGCGTTTTGATCTCGGTTATGGTGAAGTCTTCAGAGAACCAACCGCGAATTTGTTTTCCGTCGATCGTCTTGGTCTTTTTACGGTCGGGAAATTTTGCTTCAACATCGGTTGTGCCCGATATCTCGTTTTCGTGGCGCGCGATCAGCACGCCATCTTTCGTCATCACGAGATCGGGCTCGATGTAATCAGCCCCTTGCTCGATCGCGAGCTCATAGGACGCCAATGTGTGCTCGGGGCGGTACCCTGAGGCCCCCCGGTGGCCAACGATGAGGATGGAGGGATCATTCACCTTGAGTTCGGCCGGATTTGCGAGGGCGCCGCCGACGAGAAGAAGCAAAATCGAGAGTTTCATTTTGAGTTTTCCTCAGTTCGGAAGTCTTACGATCATGAGGTAGATCGGCCGATCGCTGAAGTCATTATCGTTTACGATGGCTAATGTCTTTTCGTCGATGACCGCGAGGCCTTCAGCCTTGTCTGAGGAACGGAGTCCTAGCTCAACCAGATCTGCGACGAACTCTTTCTTAACTGGCAGCAGGCAGTTTTCGACCTCAGCTTTCGTCCGCTCCGTCGGGCAAAAGTCGGAGGCGTTCACTTTTCGTCCCGAAAGATTCAGGAGGTTCGTCGCTCCCCTCGGATCGATGCGGTAAATTCGCCTGAAGGCATCATCTCCCGTGCTCGAGTTTTGTTCGATGACAAAGAACGTCCCGTCACCGGCAGCTGCGGCATCACCGATCTTGTCGATCTTTGACCAGCCTTTCGGCGTCGACTCGAAAGGGTAGATGTATTCTTCGAGGGCGCGTCCACTCGACTTCTCGACCCGAAGAATACGTGAGCTGTCGGCTTCATCCGTAAGTCCCGATTGCAGGAACGCATAAACAGAATCACCAGAGACAGCGAGTCCCTCGTAGCCGCGATTGAGTTTCCTCTGTGCGAGATGCTTCGGCAGAATCGGTTGACCTAATTTCGGGTTATCGC
>SXSP01000289.1 GCA_005792225.1 Bdellovibrionales bacterium
GATCGATCGGGCAACCCTTCAAGACGTGATTTTGGCAGGTGGCGAGATTCGCATCTCGGAATCACGGATCGAAGATGACGTGGTTCTTGCGGCGGGATCAGTCACCATCGCGCGAGACACACGAATTGCGGGATCCCTTCAAATCTACGGAAGCGACGTCGAGATCGGCGGCCAAGTTGGTGGGGACGCCAAGATCAGTGGGGAGGACGTCGAACTCACCGGCACCTTCGACGGGAACCTCGAAGTCTCGGCGAATGAGCTCGCCTTGGGACCTACGGCCGTGATCAAAGGGAATCTTGTTCATGCCACACGCGAGCTGAAGATCGCGCCCGGAGCCCAAATCTTAGGCCAAACTCAGGCTCTGCCTGTTTCATCTGGAGGTGCTATGGCGGGTCTGGCACTCGGAGGCGTGCTGTTTGCCCTGGGGCTGATCGTTGCGCCCGCACTCATCGCTCTCACGTTCCCCGAGACGATGCAGCGGGGTCTCGGCCGCGTGCACTCAGGATTTGTAAAATCCGCCGGTGTGGGTGCTCTCGTTTTCTTTGGCTCACCGGTCGTTCTCGCGATTCTGTTGGCCACCTTCATCGGTATTCCGGTCGCGCTCTTTGCGCTCCCTTTCCTGGTGGTCGCGGGACTTCTCGCTTGGTCGATCACATGCTTCGTTATCGGCGCTCAAGTCCGCAAATGGCTCAAACGTCCCGAAGTATCGACTTGGCGATCGCGTTTTTGGTGGACGCTCGCGGGCTCCCTCGCTGCTAGTGTCGTTTTGTTTATTCCTGTTTTAGGAATTCTTTTCTGCTTCATTCTTTTCCTCGCGAGCCTGGGTTCGATCTTTGCGCGCTTTCCAGCTCGCTCTTCTTCTGCCACGGACGAAACGCAAGCTCGTTGGTCCTCAGCCGAGGCCCACGCATAATTCTAGAAATCATCACAAACCGGGGCGCTGAACTCTTTACCCAGAGCCCCGGAAGTCCGACTCGCGGGTTGTCAGAACACATGGTTTTTCGATATGGACTCTCGTCATCGCAACATCAAACGAAAGACGAAGGTCATGCTGAAGAAACTAAGCTCGACGGTCTGGATGGGTCTTCTCGTTATCTTGGGCATCTCGAGCTCTCGCGCTCAAAACGCCCCAGTCTCGACCGCAGTCTCGACGCTCGAGCAGTACAATGATCTTCTTCCCGCATGGGGTGTGAGCTGGGCGCCGGGTGCGGGCGCGATCAATGGGTACTATCCGACGTTCTACACGGGCTTTGCGATGCGGAGTCAGTTTCCCGAGCGCATCCACGTTCGCGTCGCACGCGGCAACCAAACTCGCGTTTCGGTTATTTTGGACGAAACAACTTTGTCGGATTACCTTTTCGATCTCGTCAAGCGCTACTCGTTTTACGCGCAAATGACGAGCGGCGCTTCTCCGCAACTGAACTTGAATCCGAAGAATGCGAAGTTTCTTCCCCAGCTGACCTACTTCAATCAGATCATTGAGTCGCCGGAGTACGGGATCCTCGAATTTGTTCGCAGAGCTCATGACGGCGATACGACGGCGGAAGAAAACTACCGTAAGGGTCTCGAAGTCCTCACCGCGCTGAACCCAGGTCGTGTCTTCCACCTCCGCATCGATTTGAACGCGAGTTTCAACGAATGGCGCTCACGAGTCATCGCCATGGGAGGCGCCGATCCCGTTCGTCTTCTCTCTAATCCTAACCACGTCGTGACTCTCATCAACAGCCTCGTCTTCGGTCGCATCAACTACACCGCGAAACCATCCGCGGACGTGATAGCGAAACTTGAGGCCGCCGTTCGCGCCTCCGCAGACGGCGGTGACGAGTTTCAGAGATCCGCCCGAGATCTCTTTCTCGCAACAACGGGCACGAAGTATCGCATTCGCATTTTGAGCCCGCGCGGCGATTGGCAACCGGCTCTTCAATGTTCGGGTGCACGCTGCTTTTTAGTTTATCCGGAATTCACGGCGATCTACCCAACCGGATCTCTCGAGGCCATGACGACCGATGAATTTGGAAACCGGATCAACGCGTTTGCAACTCCGGGCCTCTGGCAGTTCCTCAACTACCGGGGTAAAGAGGTCGATAATATACGCGACGAGCCTTACTACGGATTCGCACCCAAGATGGATTACGAAGGCATCGGCAACGGCTTTCACAATCCGGCGGTCCGCTTCTGGGGCGTCAACGCTGACGTCAAGAAAGCGCTCGGCATCGAAGCTAAGCACAACACACTCTGGGCCGTGAAACGCGGCGGAGTCTCGCACGGTTGCTTAAGACTCCCCCTAGGTCATCTCTGGGAGATGCGCCAGATCTTCCCGGTAGAAAATGCGAAGATGACGAAGATCCACTTCTTCGGCAGCAACGCCCAGGACTTCGATGTTTACGACATCAACGGCGACGGTCGCCTCGAGGTCATGGGCGTTCAGTATATGATCTCCTACGGCCTCAAAGGAACTGATGAGCTCGCCCGTCGCGAGGGAACGGGCCTTGAAATCAACTCGAACCGAAAACGCTCCTTCTACACGAGCCTCTATGGAGAGCGGAGTATCTTCTCGGTCGACGACAAAGGTCGATACACGTTCCACAATCCGCGCGTTTCTCTTCCGTCGCATCTCGATTTTAAGAAGCGGGCCGTGAAAACCCGCCTGGCGCTTGCGGGTGACTACCCCCTCTACGAGCAAGTTTACGAGAAAGATAAAGTTCAGTTCTACTCCATCGGTGCCATCGGTCCCGAACAGAAGCCCCTCGTGCGACTCATGGGTCGTGTGAGAGGCTGTGCTCCGACGAGCGACCGGGAATCGTGCGGAGAAGCGGCCTTCGATAGAGAAGCGAGAGGAATTGTAAGATGAAGTTTCTGATTTTGGCTTTGTTGTCTTCCGTGATTTCGTTCACCGCGCACGCGGATCTGACGAGCGACTTCAAACAATTGAGTTCGACATCGAAGGGTGCGTTCGGTCTCAATGCCATGCAGGGCACGCTGAGCCGCACGAATGTTCGCGATAGCAATCCTGCGGGAACCTATCAGTTTCAAGCCGCCTTCCGGAACGTGGCCGCGCAGCAGCTCGCGCGTCGCTACGATTTCTGGGTCGGGAACCTCTTCACGACAAATTACTACGAACTCATGGGAGAGTACGTCTACGGGGATCCGACGAGCAGTCACGAACTCGATCACGAAGGCCTCGTCATTTCCGGATCGGTGGCAATGGCCAAGGCGGCCTCCATGGTTCGCCATTGGGTTCTCGAGAAACACTACATACATCAGTTCAAAGATTCAGGGCTGGCGCGCGGTTTCCGCATTCGGGGCATCAGCGGTTCCGAGTTTGAGCAGGAATATGCGAAGTACTTCTTTAATTTCTACCTGTCGGCACTCGAATCAGACACGCAATTTCTCGCAGGAATTCTCCTCGCCCGCGGAAGCCCCATCGCCGAGTCCAACTCACTCGAGCGCGCGCGTTCCTTGATTCTCCTGATTTATGATTCATCAAACAGCCAGTTTGGCGCGGCTGATCCGAAGGTTCGTAAACTCTATCTCTTGCGCAATCAGATCCACAACCAACTCACGCAGTCCGTGATCGGTCAGATCGACCAATTCATCCGCGATTATCCGGGCCATCAAGATCGCCCGCTGAAGGACCTCCGTGCCATGATCGTCGCCTACTATGCGGTGGGCGCGAAGACCGTCGTCGATGCGGCTAACAAGTTTGGCTCTCGCGAGATCGCGGCCCAGGCGGAAACACTCCGCCGCAATGGCGCGACGAGCGCCGGACTCAAAAAACTCTCCGCGCTCGCGGCCGATCTCAGAACGAAGCTCTCGAGTCCGAGCGTACCCTGGGCGAAGAAGACGGATGGTCTTCTCGTCCTCTTGGCGACATCTCAGTACCTCAACAAGGAGCTCAACGGTCTTCGTACGATCGATTCCAAAGACGTCGTAACGACGGTGGTGAACCTCATTTATCTTGAGGGATTTTTGATCAAGGACAATTGGCGCTACTTCTTGGGCGAAGTTGAATCGAGCGCAAGCGTAAAGGCCGCCGTTGACCAACTCCCCGATATCGTCGGCATCGCGAGCGACACGCTCACCCAAGCTTTCTCGCCCGCATTTGATCAGTGGGTCTCCGCCGATCGTCGTATGCAGTACTTCATGGACAATACGATCAAGTCATCTTCTCTTAACACGGCGTCGATTCTCGCCGGGAAAAACAGGTGATCATGCGTTTCACATCTCTGCTCCTCGGAGTCGCGACCTTCGTTTTCGTTTCGAGCGCTTGGGCGAAAGCTCAAGTGATGAATCCCGGCGAAGCCGTCGGCCAACTCGTCGTTCTCTCGGTTCAAGACGTAAAGACCGAAAGCCCTAAGTACAAGAGCCTGAGCCCGCTCTCGATTCCCGTTTTTGCCGAGCTTCCACTCGACATGTCGGTTGTCGCCGGAGCGATCACGCTCGCTCAACAGAATCTGCTCTCGCACGTACAGATCAAATCGCGCGCTCGTCACACTCCGAACCTCGATATCTCGGGCCTTGAGGGCGGAATGAAGAACGCCCTCTTTAAAAATTTCAAAGACGGATCCTGGGTCCGCATGGTGCTCGGAGCCGATCAAACAATTCGAATCGAGGCCGCGACCGAGGCCCAAGCCCTCGCCTTCTACGAGCGTCAGCGCCGTGCTGTCGTTGCACTCCAATCGGATCTCTCGTCGCGCGATATCTTGCGCACGTCTCAATTAGGTGCCGCTGATTTTGTTCGCGTAGGTTCGAAAGCCGCCAATTACGCCGAACTCGCAAAAGTATTGAACTCCGCCTCTCGTACGGTGGTTCGCCCCGGATTCGGAATTCCGTTTTCGTACTACCAAGAGTTTGTTGACAGTCATCCCGCGATCGCCGCCGCGATCGACTCCGTGCTTCGGGATCCGCTCATGAAGCGTGTGGCGAAGGTTTCGTATCGGGAAGCAAAGCTGAAAGCACTCCGTGACTTGATGACGAGCCCTGACGCTCGCGTCAGTGAGGCACTCGTGAATGACCTCATCGCGCGCTTTGAGCCTTTGCGCAAAGGCGGCGTGCCGATTTCGATGAAACTTCGCAGCTCCACGAACTCCGAGGATCTTCCAAATTTTAATGGAGCCGGACTGTACACTTCTTCATCTTACAAGCCAGCAAAGAAGGGCGCGGAAAAAACGCTCGAAGAAAAACGCGAAAGCCTTAAAAGTGCACTGAAAGAGGTCTGGGCGTCGATCTGGAATCTCCGGGCGTTCGACGAACGCGCTTACTTCCGCATCCCGCACGCCGAAGTCAAAATGGGCATTCAAGTGAACCCGTCGTTCTCCGACGAAGGTGCCGACGGCGTCGTCGTCACGAAAAACATCGCCAATGATCCCCGCTACCGCGGCGCTGGAGTTTATATCGAAGTTCAGCGCGGTGACGACCACAGCGTCGCTAACCCCGAGCCGGGCGTGAAGCCGCAAAAAATCCTGGTCCTCTACGACGCGAGACAACCGCTGAAGGCGGCGAGCTACCGCGTGCACGTTCTCCAGAACTCAAACATCGCCGACGACAACAAGACGGTTTTGGCTTCCGAAAATCCCGCTCCCGTCATGAGTGACGCGGAGATTCGCGACCTCACCCTTCAGGTCTTGAAGGCGCAGGCGCACTTCAAACCTCTGCTCGGCGCTGAGGATCCAGACTTTTCGCTCGATCTTGAATTCAAGGTCGACTCGGCCGACACGGGCTCGCGCGCCGTTTATATTAAGCAAGCTCGCCCTTACATCGACTAGATTCTGTGCCCGGGGTCCGTTAGACTCTGCTCATGAGTCAGATCCCGGTTCTTGATCTTTCATCGCCTGAGTTCGCCTCGCGACTGCGGGGCGCACTCGCCGATTACGGCTTCTTTTACATTCAGAATCACGGAATTCCGGAAGATCTCCAGACTGATCTCATTCGCATCGCTCGCGAGTTCTTTCGGCGATCGTACGACGAGAAGATGAAGATCGAGATGAAAAACGGCGGAAGAGCCTGGCGCGGCTACTTCCCTCCCGGTGGGGAACTCACTTCCGGGCGCCCCGATCGCAAGGAAGGCATCTACTTTGGTCGCGAACTGGCTTTTGACCATCCTGCGGTACTCGCGAAACTTCCCCTTCACGGCGCAAACCTCTGGCCCGCCGATTTTCCGCGTCTTCGCGAACTGACGCTCACCTACATGGAAAAGATGAGTGAGCTGGCGCAGGCGATTCTCTCCGGCGTGGCGGTTTCGCTGGGGCTCACTCCCACCTATTTCAAAGATCGATTCTCTTCCGAACCTACGATTCTCTTTCGAATCTTCAACTACCAAAAGCATGTTTGGCGAGATCACGAGGACGAATGGGGTGTGCGGGAACATACCGACTATGGTTTCCTCACGCTTCTCAAACAGGACGAAAGCGGCGGCCTTCAAGTTAAAGCCCGTGGCGGTGAATGGATCGAAGCTCCGCCGATGGACGGAACCTTCGTCGTCAACATCGGTGATATGCTTGAAGTTTGGACTCACGGTATTTATCGCGCCACTCCCCACCGCGTGAGAAACCTCGGGGCGGGCGATCGCATTTCTCTCCCGTTCTTCTTTGACCCCGGCTGGCAGACGCGTCTTGAGCCGATTGAGGCGTCTCTTCTTTCCGAGGGGGATCTCGCTGTGGCCCGCGCGAATCCCACTGCGCGTTGGGATTCGATGGACCTGCGTCGTTTGCCTCCGAGCACGACGTACGGCGAGTTTCTGTTCTCGAAAGTTTCGAAAGTCTTTCCTGATCTCGCGAAACCTTAAGAGTCACTGTTAAAATCGAGACTCTAACGAGGAGTCGCGATGAACGCATGGACGCTCGCCCTATGGGCCGTGCTCGCTCTCTTTTTTTCGGGTCATCTCGCGGACGCGAAGATGCCCACGAATCCCGTAACGGATTCCGACTTCCTCGTTCTTCCCGACGGAAAAGATTTGCGCGCGCTCTCCGTCAGCGGAGCAAGACTCTCGCTCGCGCGAGGATCGGGGCGTCGTTTCTCGTCAAGCGAGAGATCCGCCTACCTAAAACTCAAAAATGAAACGCAAACGAATCCCGCGCACCCCGTGCAATGGGTCTTCATGGATCTCGACAAGCATCTCGTGCTCGAGCAAAGCTTAAGCCCCAACCGAAAAATTTTTGGCGCCTCCTCATCGAAGATCTTCGTCGGTGGCGCTCTGCTCGACCGACAGAATTCGCATGTCTCTTCGTTGCAACTTCAACTCATGGCCGAGATGCTCGTCGTGTCGTCGAATGAGGCGTGGACGGAACTTCAGTCGCA
>SXSP01000290.1 GCA_005792225.1 Bdellovibrionales bacterium
CGAGTTCTTCACCGAGGCGAAAACAATCTGCATTCAGCACGGATAAAGAAGGGGAGAATCAAATGGCAAATCCAGGTCGCATCATCGCCGGAGTTTTGGCGCCGCACCCGCCGCACCTCGTGTATGCGGAAAATCCGCCGCAAAACGAACCCAGGTCCGAAGGCGGTTGGGATGTTCTCCGCTGGGGCTACGAGAGGCTGAGAAAAAACATCTTGGCGAAAAAGCCAGACGTTCTTCTTGTTCATTCTCCGCACTGGATGACCTATGTCGGTCACCACGTTTTGGGGCTGCCGCACTTCAAGGGCCTTTCGGTCGACCCGATTTTTCCGCATCTTTTTCGTTTTCAGTATGACGTGAAAGTCGATGTCGATCTCTCACTCCTCATCGCTGAAGAGGGAAAGAGCGCCGGCATGACGATGAAGGTGATGAAGAATCCGGATTTCCGGATCGACTACGGTGCCATCACGTCGCTCTATCTCACAAATCCACGGCTCGACATTCCGATCGTTGCGATCTCCTCGAATAATTCTCCCTACTATTTTTCAAACGAAGTCGGGCAGGAGGAAATGAAGCGACTCGGTGAGGTCACCCGACGCGCGATCGAGAGATCGGGCAAACGCGCGGTCTTACTCGCGAGTAACTCTCTTTCCCATCGTCACTTCGTGACTGAGCCCGAAATTCCGGAGGATATGAGCCATGAGCACATCTACCACCACGGGCAATACCTCTGGGACATGGAAGTTCTCAAGATGATGCGCGAGGGTCGCACGCAAGAATTGATGGATATTTTGCCGGAGTTTATGGACATGGCCGCGGCCGAAGTGAAGGCAGGTGCGCTCACCTGGATGCTCTCGGCTCTCGGAATGCCGACATACCCTGCAGAAGTGCACGGATACGGTTCCGTCATTGGAACGGGAAACGCCGTCGTCGAATGGGACCATGAGAAAAACGGAGGTGCAAAGTGATCAAGACTCAGCCTGGATCTCTCGTGACGGCTTGCTATGTCGTACCCGGATTACCTCACGTTCTCTTGGCTCCGGAAAAATCGCCGGCGTGGAATTCGCTCCGGAAGTCTTTTGATGAGGTGAAAAGAGACATCGAATCGTCGGATGCCGAGATGATTCTTTACTTCTCCACCCAATGGCTATCGGTTCTTGGATATCTCTTTCAGACGGATCCGAACCCTCAGTGGACCCTCGTGGATCACAACTGGCATGAGTACGGCTCCATCCATTATGACTTCAAAGTCGACGCGAAGTTCGGCCGTCACTACGCGGCGGAAGTGAAGGAGCTCGGTCACTACGTGCGTGAAGTCAACTACAGGGGCTTTCCGATCGATACGGGAACAATCGTCGCGCAAAAACTTTTGAACCCCGACAACCGGCTGCCAGCCGCGATGGCCTCCTGCAATATCTACGGCGAAAAACAAGAAACCCTCTCGATCGGTCAGGCGGCGATGCGCGCGATCGAAAAACATGGAAAGCGCGTTGCGGTTGTTGTCGTCACGGGGCTCTCGTCCCGATTCGAAACCCGCGAGATCAATCCCGCGGAAGACCGCGTTTCGTCATCAAAGGATGACGAATGGAACCGGAAGATTCTCGAGATCTTTTCTGAAGGAAGACTTGAAGATGTCTCCGAAGTGGCCCGCGAATATTCCCGGCAAGCGAACGCCGATATGGGATTCAAGGGCATTTGGTGGCTCAATGGACTGTGTGGAAAAAGCAACTCGTTCAAAGGGCACGTTTTCGATTACCAGCCCGTGTGGGGAACGGGAGCTGCGTTGGTCGGCCTCTATCCCACCGCTCCCATCCGCTCGATTGCGGATTGGAACAATGATGAAGCCGATCTCGTCGAGCGACTTTCCGTCGCGAAGGAAAAGGCTGCGCCTCGGGAAGTCGCGTCTTCCGTCGCTCAGCAGACGACGGTTGCCACCACGAAAGCCCCTCCGCCGGTCGGTCCTTATCCGCACGCGCGGCGTGAGGGCGACTTTGTTTTTCTCTCAGGCTGTGGGCCGCGAAAGCCCGGTACGAAGGAGATTCCGGGCGTTACCCTCGGAGAAAATGGGGAAGTCGTCAGCTACGACATCGAAACGCAAACGCGAAGTGTAATGGACAACATCCGCGTGATTCTCGAGGCTGCGGGCTGCACCGGGTTTGATGACGTCATCGATGTCCAAGTTTACTTAACGGATATGAAGCGCGACTTCGCGACGTTTAACCGAGTCTACGGAGAGTACTTTGGCACGCGCAAAGATGCTTCCGGAACGGTCATCGGTCCTTGCCGAACGACGATCGAAGTCGGAGCACTGCCGACGCCCATCGCGGTGGAACTCAAGGTGGTGGCGCGCGCACGACCAGTTGCGGAAAGCCCATAAAGGAGGCGCAATCGGCAAAAGCGATGCTTTCTCGCAACACTCATCCAATTGATTTTGTTGCGTTAAGCCTCTTGCAAATGCTCGGTTTGTGTCGAATCATTACTTTTGTTTGACATAGGGGACGCTTCAAAATTTGATTGAGGCGTTCACCAAAATAAAAAGGAGAGCACAGATGAAACACGTAATTGCTACTTTGGCAGTTGTTCTCGGATTCGGCGTAGCGCACGCACAAGACAACGCAGCAGGCGGAAGCGAATTCTTCCACCAAGCTGGCGCTGGCGTGAGCGAAGTCACTCCGCACCTCAACTATTTCTCTGCAACTTATAAGGGCGCGAACGGCGGCGGTGAGTTGACTCGCAAAGGGATCGACGATCTCGGCGCGCGCTACGAGTACGGTGTCAACGAGATGATCTCGGTATACGGCGATCTCAGCATTTCGATGGTTGAAAACAAGGTCGGAACAGTCTCTTCGAATCCTTCCGGCTTGAACGACATCGAACTCGGTTTCCGCGGCACTTCGGCTATGGGAATGGGTAACCTCCGTTACGGTCTCGGCCTCACTTGGGGCATCGAGAAGGCGAAGACAGACGCTAACGGTTTTCCTTCGAACAACTCGACTGGCGGAATGGGACTCACTCCCTACGTCGGTTGGGACATGGCCGTTGGACCCGGCATGTGGGGCGCGGTTCTCTCGTACAACTACCTCCTCGAGCGCACGACAGAAGCTACAGGTGGTGGCGAGTCGAAAGAAAAAGACGGTCACATCCTCGGCATCGGAACATTCTACGAATACCTCATGGCTGACATGACGTTCGGTGGACGTTTGATGTACGCAGCTCCTGCGGACACAAAAACAACTTCGGGCGGATCTGAGACGACGGCTGGAACGAGCCCGATGATCACCGTCGGTGCTTACACTGCAATCCCCGCAGGTCCCGGCGCTCTTCTCGCGGGTCTCGA
>SXSP01000291.1 GCA_005792225.1 Bdellovibrionales bacterium
CTCCGCGTAACAAAGGGCTCCTGCGACCGATAAAACGCCCGCCACGCACCACGCGAGAAGAACCCAGAGGGCGGAGCCAGTTTGGGTCGCCATGATGGCGGCTTTCAGGAAGACACCTGTTCCGATCACGGTCCCGATGACGAGGGAGATGGCTTCCTTTTGGCCCAGGCGCCGTACGAGGGGTTCATGGGTGAGGTGGGTCGTGTCGGCGAGGGGAGTCTCAGCTGCTGTCGTATTGGCCATACGAAAAGCATAGCATCAGGATGTGTGCGAAATGACATAAATATTTTTCGTTGCGCTTCGATCTACTTACCTTATTGTGCCCTTCCGTGGTTCAACGTTTCCTCGAGGGAGAGTGGGCTCATGAGAGTTCTGAAATACATCCTGGTCGCGTTTCTTGCGTTCCTCGTTTTTTCTTTATTCTCGGCCGAGTCAGCGCTCGCGCAAACTCCGGAACTGCTGAAGCGAAGGCTTGTCGCTTCGAATTGGTTAAGTGGATGCCAGGATACTGGATCAACGTCCATGGGGACCGTCTTCTCGTTCACGCCAAGCGGCAGCGGTCTCGTCGTCAATTACGGTTACCCGGCAACGGGATGTTCGGGATTTCCCCAGTGGATCACGCGCACGGCGGTTCGTTTCCGCACAGCGACCAGTGAGGAAGTCAAAGGTGCAGTCGAACTTGCGCTTGAACCAACCGCTCCCCAGATGGGAGCGCCGGTGGGATTCGCCTACCGGCTCGTCGCAAACGATGACAATACGGTGACGTTCACCATGCTCCGTTTCGCTGTTTACGAGAACGGCCGTCTCGAAGTGAAGCAGGTGGATCCGAACGCGAAGGGCGCGTCCATCTTCTTTTTTCCGAGTCAGCGCGGTCCGAGCCTGAAGTCATTCTTGGAAGCGCGCATTCCTACCTTCGAGAGAACACGAATCGATGCCGCGATCCACGCGATCCGCGCGCAGGGTCAGTATCCTGCTTTGAAGCTTGAGCACGAACCGCAATTAGCTCTTCGCAACTCCATTCCGCTTGGAGAAGGGCCCATTCAGTTTTTCCGGCAATTCAATCGGTTTTTGTTTAATAACGAAAATGAGCTTTTTCTTTACGGCGCGGTTAAGCCCGGTGGTGCTCAGGCGCATCCGCAAAATAAAACGGTCGCGATCGATCCGAGCTACGAATCTTACTGGCGTCTACCATCCGGTGAAGCGCAGGAATTGATGGAGCTTGATCTTGCGGGTGAGACGGCCGTCTATCTCTACGAGCTGAACCTACAAAGGCAGGGCGGCGACGGAAGAAGCGTGCACGGCCAAAAATCGCTGTACTCGACGAGCCTCGATTTTTTGGGGCCGAGTGAGCGGTCCAATCGCGACCTCGTCTTCAACAAGGCGGTCGAGCACGCCCTCGTCCGCGCGGAGGTCGACGCGTACGCAGCGGCGGGGCTCGTGCAAATGGGTTACGATTCTTCGAAGATCCGTGAACGTTTCGACAAAAAGAATCGTTTGATCGAGACCGTTTTGTTCGCAGGAAACGTCGAGCCTGAAACCGAGATCGCGTTTATTCCGAACGAGGAACTCGCGATGATCGTTGATCTCTACATTCGTGATTTGGCGGCGAAACGCTTCATGAAACAGTACTGAGCTGCGCTGCATTCGCCTCTTGCGGCGCTGTCGCGATTGGTTCAGGATTGAGCCCATGAAAAAAGTGGCCAAGAAAAAATCTGCGACACACAAACCCCCGGGAAGGCCCGGGAGACCAACCCGAAGTGACGCCGAATCGACGGTTCAGAAAGTCGTTGAAGTGGCTACCCGGCTCTTCGCTGAAAAGGGCTACGAGGGAACTTCAACAAAAGAGATTTGTCGCGATGCGGGTGTCAACGTCGCGGCTATTCACTATCATTTTAAATCGAAAGAGAATCTTTATCGGGCGGTGGTAGAACGATTCGGTGATTCTTCGATCGATGCGGCGGCGCGGGCGCTTCAGCCGGCGAACTCAATAGATGAGTTCAAGACCCGGTTGACAATTTATTTTGCCGAAACCGTCGAGGCGCTCAGCCGCCGGCCCGAGATCGCGATGATGATCGTGCGGGATGCTCAGACTCATCCCGAGCTTATCCACGAGGTCACGACGCGGAGTTTTGGTCACCTCGATACGGCGTTGAACAATTTCCTCAAACACGCGCGCGATGCGGGCTACATAAACCGGCATCATTCACTCGAGGCGTGCACAATGAGCCTTCAGTCGCAGTTGATCTACTTGATCGTCACCCACCGTGCGATGAAGTTGAAATACGGCTTCGAATTATCAAATCCGGAACATCGCTCCAACTGGGTTACGACCACCATCGACCTTTATTTCAACGGTGTTAAGGCTCAGTAAAGGATGTCTGAGTCTCATTCTGAGGCCAGTAAATATTCGCAATTGCTTGCCTATCTCATTATTCGATAAATTCATTCACGTTTTTGACTAATTCAGCCGAATGGTTGAATAATTGAAGTCATAGAACGAAATGAGGATCGAAGTGACTAAGGGCGGGGCCGCGAAAGCCGGCAAGTTTCAAACCAAGAATGCGCTTCTGCAGGCCGCGAAGGAACTCTTCGCGAATCTCGGATTTGACGGGGTCACGGTGAGTGCAATCTGCAAGCGCGCCGGGATCAGCGGAACGCAAGTCCATTATCATTTCCGCGACAAGGTTCATCTCTATCGGTCTCTCCTTGAGCTGTGCGGAGAAGGCGAGATCGCTCGAATCAGTAAGCTCCTGACTCCAGTCGAGAGTGCCGTCGAGTTTCGATTGCGTCTTGAACTTTTCGTTACGGAGTATCTCGTTTGGCACTCGCGGGACGAACTCACGTTCCGCATCCTGACGTTTGAGTATCTGCGTGGAATGCCCATCGCGCGCGATATCTTCGAGAAGAAGTTTTCGATCTTAAGACAACAACTTCAGCATTACCTCGAGGCCGCGAAGTCGGCTGGCCTGATCCGTTCCGATGTGGATGTGGAGATTGTCACGTCTGCTTTGTTCGGGGCGCTCAATTCGCTCCATGACTACATGAAATTCGGAAAACGCGCATCGACGGTGGATGACGGAGAGAACGTCAGGATCGCCAAGGAATTCGTCAATACGGTTATTTCAGGTTTGAGAGTTGAATCGCAGGAGGAGCACCATGGGTCATCGCTCTAATTTCATCAAAGTCGTCGCGCTCGCGACGTTCGTTCTTCAGTTGGGTGCGCCGTATGCCTCCGCACAACAGGCGCTTTCCCTCGATGCATACTTGGGTCAAGTGGAAGCACAAAACGATAGCTTCAAACGCGCGGATCGAGCCGTGAGGAGTGCCGAGCTTCGTTCAGATGAATGGAAGCTTTTGACCTCGCCTTACTTTTTTGGTTCCGCTCAATCGACTATCGATAAGAAAGAGACGAGTTCGCCCGCGATTATGGGAAGCGAAACTCAGTCGACGGCGTTCGGAGTCGGAATCGGGCAAAAGACTAACTTAGGTCTTGATGCCAAGCTCTCGTACAATCTAGTCGACACCGAGATCAAGGGAGTGAACCCTTCGTTTCTTCCCAATCCGAAGTTTTCGGCTTCGGGACCTGTCCTCGAACTCACGCAGTCCATTTGGAAGAACGGCTTCGGCTCCGAGACTCGAGCCAACCAAGAAGCGCAAGCCGCCAACATTCAAGCCGCGCGGTATAACGAGATCTACAATCAAACGCAGCTTCGTACGCAGGCC
>SXSP01000292.1 GCA_005792225.1 Bdellovibrionales bacterium
GAGGAGTACCGTTGTCGCGTGGACGGATCTGGCTACGGGCTCTGAGATGCCCATCAAAGGAAAACTTCTTACTTACTTGATCCTTGCCATCTCTCTCGGCGCTTGTACGGCCGGGAGAAAACAAGGTCTCGTCAACGGACTCGATCCTAAACTTGAGTCCAACGCGAACTTCCTTGCCATCGATTCCAAACCTGATCTGTCGGTTGTTGACCCGCTTCGCTCTAAACTCGGAAGTTTCTTTTTGGTGGAGCACTTCACCGTCCAGAGAAACGAATCAATGATCCGCGCGATTCAAAACCATCAACCGGGCGGAATCGTTTTCTGGAACCCTCAGCGCGCGGACGCGTTTCAGGTTCGGGACGTGGTGCGGGCTTACTCCCAAGCTTCGAAAGAGGCCGGTGGTAAACCTATTTTGTTTTCAGCGGACTACGAGGGCGGCGAACTCGGCTTTACCCCGAACGGCCGCAAAGTTCCTGGAATCCAGCGCTTCAAGATCGGGTTTACGGAGCTCGCCCACCCGATCTGGCTCGGGAAATCCCTCGTTCAAGAAAACAGCGATGAACTCTGCCGTCTGCACGCGAAAATCATGGCCAAGGAACTGAAGTCAGTTGGAATCAATTACCCCCTGACCGTCACGAGTGATCTCGCGCAACGCCTCTTCTCCGTGCGCGGGATCTCCACCAACCCGACCGAAATCTCCAAGTGCCTGACGTCCATGATGGAAGTCTTCGCGAAAGAGAAGGATATCGTCCTGGTGACTAAGCACTTTCCGGGTCTCGGTCAGACCGTGGGCGATACTCACGATCAGGTCGCGGTCAGCGTCGCGCAAACGGAAGCCGATGCTCTCCGCCACCTCCTCCCATTTCGACAGCTCATCCAGACCGTCAATGCCACGGGTTCGTGGCCCCAGTACAGCGTGATGGCTTCGCACGGCTCCTTTCCCCTCTTCGACAAGAGTTCAATCACGACCGAATCTTCGATCATCTTGCGGGACCTCTTGAGACGAGAACTCGGATTTAAGGGGCTTGTCGTAAGCGACGCCATGTGGATGGGAAATTACGGTACGCTCACCGGCGATCGTCTGATGGTGACTTACTTAAAAGCTTTCCTCGCCGGGATGGATATGCTGATGATTCCGGGCTCGAAGTTCGCTCCCGCCGTGACCTTCTTCCGATCGGTCTACGACAATGAAGCCAAGGCAGAACAAATCGCGCTCGTTGAAGAGATGATGGCAAAACCGTGGGACGAAGTCCGCTCGCAGTTCAACGCGCGCATCAAAGAAAGTCTCGCGAACATCGACCGCGTCCGCGGATCTCTGAAGGCCTCGGTCGACCTGATCGGCGCGAGCGAGGTGGCTCCATCGGAACTCACCTCGCAAGAACGTTCACGTTACCACGAGCTCCTTTCGAGACTCGATGAACGCTGGCCATCGCAGCTTCCAACGTCACTCCCGGTTGCCAGGTAGCTGGGTCCGCAAGTCATCCCCGCGATTCATGAACTCACCGTTGATGCTGAGGTCTCCACCTTCGATATAAGGTTGAATGTCGGCTTCTTCCGGATTCTCAAGCATCGGGCTCCAAGGCGGTGCATTCGGGATCGTGTGCTCCGCGGTTGAAACTTGAAACTTGTGAAGATCAAATTCTCCCTCACCGCCGAGGTGTTGACGCATCTCGAGAGCCATTTCGATCACTCGTCTTTGAGTTTCGAGAATTTGGAATGTCGGGCAAAACTGAATTGTTTCTTTCATGCGGCCCAGTTCTCTCTCCACGTACTCGGCTTGATCAGGAGCACCTCGCAAGAGCGATTCCTTGAGATTCATCCAGTACATGTTCGCGCGTCTCATCCAGTCGCCGTAATCCTCTTCTTTCATCGCGGCGATATAGCCTGCAAAGTCCTCAAGCTCGGCGACGACGTCCGTCTCGTATGGCGAGGGCGGCGCGGGGAAGTCGACCGGATGAAGATGCTCGCGCTCGACGCCCGCATCGTCAGGCTGAGGTGCGGCCTTCAAAGGATGGAGCGGAAGATCGGCCGGAGCTTGAATGGCGGCATCATCCTCAACAGCGGGCGAACGGCTGTTGTCGAGACCCGACTTGAAGTTGCGATCCGCATCTGAATTGAAACTCATCATTTCCTCCTCTGAAAAAGCGTCATCGCTAAGTTTAGTCGATCGTGCTCAAGATCGTCAGAGTGACGAGCGGGATTTGATCAAATCACCAAGGCCTCCCCGGGTAATTATCAACTTTCCAGCACGTTGGCGGCGGGTGTAGATTCAACAAATGAATGAAGATTCAAAATTTGACCGGAAGCTCGCGCGCCAGCTTCTGCGCCTTGCGCGGCCCGAAGCTAAAACACTCGTGGTTGCGACGATCTTTCTCGCGATCGGAAGTGCACTCAGCCTCATCTATCCCCAGGCCGTGCGCTCGATCGTAGATCAAGCGCTCTCTACACGGGATGAAGGTGCCGTGGACCGTTGGGCTTTTATCATCCTCGCTGTTTCAGTCGTCCAGGCGATCGCGGCATCTCTTCGGTATTTTCTCTTTACGCTCGCGGGCGAACGCGCGGTCTTACGACTCCGCCGCGAACTCTACGGTCACGTTCTCGAGCAGGAAACCGCATTTTTCGACTTCAACAAAACCGGAGAGCTGATGAGCCGCCTCTCCGCCGATTGTTCGGTTTTACAGAACGCCGTGAGTGTTAACATCTCGATGGCCCTCCGTAATCTCGCCGGCGCGCTCGGAGGTTTGGTTCTTCTGATCCTGACTTCACCCCTTCTCGCCGCGATTGTTCTCGTGGTCATTCCGCCGGTCGCCGCTTTCGCAGGAGTCTACGGTCGAAAAATCAGCGGCTATTCGCGCAAAGCTCAAGACGCCCTTGCGGTGGCGAGCACGGTGGCCGAGGAGACGATCAGCGGAATTCGCACGGTTCGCTACTTCGCCCAAGAGACGTTTGAGAAAAATCGGTATGCACGAGCGCTGGAAGAGAGTCTCGAGGCAGCGCGCTCCCGCATCCTCCAGATCAGTTGGTTTACGGCTTTCGCGTCCGCGTTTGGATTCGCGGCGATCGCCGGGGTGCTCTGGTACGGAGGGCGTCTCGTCGTCAGCGGTCAGATGAGCGTCGGAGATCTGACGCAGTTTCTTCTCTACCTCATGGTCGTCGCTTTTTCGGTCGCGGCACTCGGCGGTCTTTGGGGTGATTTCATGTCGGCACTCGGCGCGGCGAGGAGAGTTTTCGAAATCCTCGAACGCAAGCCCGCTTTTTCGGCCCAAACGGGCGAAAAGCTCAAAAGTCTCACCGGCGAAGTCGAGTTTCGTGACGTGGACTTCAGCTATCCGGCTCGCCCCGACGTTACGGTACTTAAGAACCTCTCGCTCCGCCTCGAGGCGGGCCGCTCGATCGCGCTCGTCGGGGCCTCCGGGAGCGGCAAGACCACCGTGGCGAGTCTTCTTGTTAGACTTTATGACCCGACAAGAGGAGCGATCCTCATCGATGGCCACCCGATTCAGGATCTCGAACCCAATTGGCTGCGCCAAAATATCGGCGTCGTATCGCAAGAACCGATTTTGATTTCGGCCTCGGTCGAGGAGAACATCCGCTACGGAAAATCGGGCGCCACCGACCAAGAAGTTCACGAGGCGGCGAGGATCGCAAACGCGCATGATTTCATCTCAAAGTTCCCCGAGGGCTACCAAACGCTCGTTGGAGAACGCGGCATTCAACTTTCCGGCGGTCAAAAACAACGTGTCGCGATCGCTCGCGCCGTTCTCAAGGATCCACGTATTTTGATCCTGGATGAAGCCACGAGCGCTCTCGATACCGAGAGCGAAGGAGTGGTTCAAGAAGCGCTTAACCGCATCATGCGCGGCCGCACGAGCCTCATCATCGCGCACCGACTCGCGACTATTCGCGGTGCCGATTTGGTCCTCGTGATGGAGGCTGGCCGCGTAATGGAGAGCGGAACCCACACGGAATTGATGAGCCGCGAGGGCTCGCTGTACTTGAAGTTGATCAACAAACAAGTTTTTCAGTTGAACTGAAGAAATTCTGATGGTGTACATCAACGAATGAGCGGAAGTTTCAGTCGTCGAGAATTTCTTCAAACGAGTGCCGTTCTCGCGGGCGCGATGGTCCTTCCACTCCCTCGCGGGCCGCTGTCCCTCACTCTTCGTGGCGAGACCCTTTTTGATGGTAGAGACGATGATTCGCCGCTTGCGCGACTGAAGCCCACCGAACTCTCGACCAAAGAATTTACGGGCGACATGCCCAAACGTTTTCACGATCTGCTCTGGAATAAAGCTGCCGCCCTCAAGGAGCGCGGAGGAATCCCGACACCGAGCGAGACGACCGAGGTCGCGATCGTGGGCGGTGGAATCTCAGGTCTGCTTGGCGCCTACCAACTCCGTCATCTCAAGCCGATTTTGCTCGAAGGAAATTCTCGTTTCGGCGGAAACTCCAAGGGCGAACGTATCGGCACAACCGACTTTTCAACGGGCGCCGCGTATATCGGGCCACCGGAGCCCGGTGGGCCGATCGAGAAGCTTCTTAAGGATCTCGACCTCTTCGAATCGGGTCGATTCGAAGACGCAACGGAGTCGCCGATCGACTTCAAAGGTGCACTCAAACATCCTTTTTGGAATGGCGTGACCGACCCTTCGCGCGCTCGTGAGTTCACCGAGGTTGCGGAAACGCTCGCTTGGATTCTCAAAAACGAGTATCCCGATATTCCCGCGCGCCCCTCGTCGAACGTTTCGCGTGAGCGTCTCAACGCCCTCGACTCGTTGTCGTTTGCCGATTGGCTCAAAGCAAAGTTCCCCCGGCTTCATCCTCACATCGAAGAGTTTTTCGAAATTTACTGTTGGTCATCTTTGGGAGGGACAATTCACGAAGTCTCGGCGGCGCAGATGCTCTACTTCGTGTGTTCCGACGTCGCAGGTACGTACGTTCTGCCGGGAGGAAACGCCGCGATTGCTCGGGCCCTTCTCGAGAAAACTCGCGCGAGTATTGGATCCGACCGCTTGCGATCGGATTCCGTCATTATTGATATCAAGCCCGATGACACCGGCGTGACCATCGCCTATGAAGACGCACAAAAAAATCTTCGCAGCCTCCGGGCGAAGATTTGTCTCGTGACGCTCCCTAAATTCGTGGTTCCCTACGTCGTTGAGGGATTACCACAAGAGCAAATCTCCGAGATGAAGCGCCTTCGCTACCGAGCGTACATCGTCGCGAACGTGATTCTCGATCAAAAAGTTGCGTCCCCATGTTTTGAACTCTTTCGACTCCAAGGAAAACCCGCGACCGTCGCGAGTCATGCCTTCCCGGATCTTTGCTTCGGGAGCTGGGCGGCCCGGGATCGCGGAAGTCACTCCGTTCTCTCGCTCTTTAAGACTTTTCCATTTGATGGTGCCCGCGGCCAACTTTTGAGCCCGGCGGCTCACGAGACCTTTCGCGAACTCACGCAAAAAGAACTGCCTTCGCTGCTGGAGTCTCTCGGTTTGAATCTCAAAAACGTGGCGGGTATTCGGTTGAGCCGCTTCGGCCACGCGCTTCCACTCGCCGAAAAAGGCTTTATCGCGCGCGGAGCGCCCGAGCTCATCTCGAAGCCACTCGGATCACGCGTCTTCTTCGCCAATCAGGACAATTGGGCGAGTCCGTGCTTTGAATCTTGTTTTGCTTCGGCCCAAAAAGCCGCGGCAGATATCGCCGCAGCTCTGGCTTAAAGATCAGATAAAAGATCAGAAATCGGTAATACGATCGACGTATTCAGGGTGATCGACGAAAGGATTGCGGTTTCCTTGCGTGTCGCAGATCGCTTCGTTGCGCTGATACTCAGCGGCGTCAACGGGGTCGACCGTGTGCCACATACGAAGAGCGGCTTCTTCATCGGCGTCAATCGTGAGACCGTAGCGAACCGCGAAGTAGAAGAGGGCGCGTGCGACATTGCCCTTGTGATTCGCGGGCGGCTCAAAACGCGCGCCATTCGCGTACTCTTCATATTGAGCGTAGCCGCACTTGAGAGTGCCACGATCATCGGGAATCTCGGCGAACTTATGGTTGCCGCGAATCGAGTTGAGCTGCGAATCCGACGGGAACAAGTGATGAAGATCGGACTTCATCGTCGAACCTTCTCTTCCCGAGAAGCGACTTTGAGGCCAGGTATGCTCAACGTTCAAAACTTTGTCGTCGGGAGCTTGTCCCGGCTGCGGTCCGCGACCACGGCCAAAATCTGCGTCGTAATAATCTTTTTGGCAGTAAACATCGTGGATGAAGTAGCCGTGAGGGCCTTGCTCGAGATGAATTTGCCCGAGGAGAACTCGGCGAGCGTAACTGTAATCGAGTGGGTTGCGGTGCGCCTGAGCGCTGAGATTTTGAAGCTGAGTGCGGAAGTCATTCGTGAACGAGTAGCCGAAGCGAGGATCTTGGAGGGACTGATAATAGAGATCCGGTGGTACGTAGTAGCCTTGCGCGTGTGCGGTGCCGAGGCCGTGGAAAGAAGCAAAGATAGAAGCAAAGAACAGACACAATAACCCTGAAGTCAAAGAACGAAAGCGTGGATTTCCACGTTTCATAGTCCCCCCTAGATGACTTTTTGGTAACTTTTCGCTGCTTGGATACCTTTCATCAGACCAACCCCCGATCGGTCAAACGGAGTCTGGATTTTTTACGTCAGGCTTTGGTTTGTAGCCACTTGCGTCATTAGCCCCGTTTTTGCGCCAGAGACCAAAACCAAGCGCTCAGTTATGTCCGCGCCTTCAAGAACTCCGGCGTCGAGCCGTGCGAAATTAAAGCTTATGGAGGATTGATTCGTGGATAACAAAGAAAAGCAAATGGACGAAATCGTCGAACAGTTCAGAGATCAAACTTCAAACGGCAACCGCGAAGATTCTGACCAAGCGTTTGAACAGGAATCGCACAAGGGCGGGAGCGCTCAGCGAGGTGGACCCGATCTCGACAAAGCCCGTCTCCGTCAGCCGCCGGATGCCCAGAAAACTAGCCAGAGAACGGCTGAGACTCATGACGACGAAGTTTAATCGCGTCTTGTCCCGCAGCCGAGATTAGCCGGTACGGCCTCGTGGATCTTTTTCGGATTGGCGAGTTTGAGCTCCGACATGATTTTGACGAAAGTTTCCTTGGAGTTTCCCCCGCCGAGGCGCGGGTTCCACTTCATCTCGGCGGCGATCGTGGAGGATGTGAGGCCGTTGTAATCGTGAGCGGGATAGACGAGCGTCTCCGGCGGAAGCGTGAAGAGTTTTGTGTGAACGCTTTCGAAGAGCTTTTCAGCTGATCCCTGTTGAAAATCAGTGCGGCCGCAGCCGCGAATAAGAAGTGTATCGCCGGTGAAGACGCGGTCGCTCATCACGAAACAAATGCATGAATCCGTGTGCCCTGGGGTTTTCCGCGCGGTGATTTCGAATTCCCCGAAACGGATTACGTCTCCGTCGCCCAGTGCGAGATCCATGCACTCGACCTGCGCCCCTTCGCTGACCGCGGTCTTCGCCGACGTTCGACGACGAATTTCTCCGGCCGCGGTGATGTGATCTGCGTGAATGTGCGTGTCGAGAACGTAAATGAGCCGGAGACCGAGTTCGGAAACCAACTTCAGATCTCGCTCGATTGTTTCGATGACGGGATCGATCAAGACGGCTTCACGTGTTTTCTCGCAACCGAGTAAGTACGTGTAGGTCGAGCTCTCCTTCTCGAAGAGCTGCTGAAAGATCAATCCCATCTTCTCACCCATTAGTTTTTCTGGTTTTTCTTCTGATTCTGTTTCTGATTTCCACCCGCATCGAAGAGTGAACGGAATTGCTCACCGAGCGTTCCGAGCGATTTCGCCGGTGCTCCACCTCCGCCAGCAAACCCCTTCCAGAGTTCGGCGTCAGGATCTTGCGGGACACCGAGCGAGATGCGGCGATCGTTGATCTTCAACTCCGCAACTTGAACGGTGACATCTTCTCCGACCTTCAACTTGTCGAAGGGAAAATCCGCGTTTTCAAGAGCCTTCGATTTTGGAAGAAGACCCGTGACTCCCTCATCAAGTTTAACGAAGAGCCCGTAAGGTTCACGGCGTTCGATTCTTCCTTTCACCACGGCTCCCTCGGGGAACTTATCCTGAACGAGGGCCCACGGATCACCGCCGGCGTCCTTCACCGAGAGGAGGAGGCGTCGCTCATCGATGCGGACTTCTTTGATGAGAACGTTCACGCGCTCGCCTTCTTTGATCACTTCATCCGAGCGCACGACGCGCTTGGTGTAGCTCATCTCTGAGAGGGGCACGAGGCCTTCGATTCCGGGCGCCAGTTCGACGAACGCGCCAAACTTCATGCAGCGGGTCACTTTGCCTTCGACAACGCTTCCCACTTTGATGTTCGCGGGCAGGTTCTCCCACGGAGTCGCCGTCGCTTGTTTAATCGACAGTGAGATGTTGAGACGCCCGTTGACCTCTTCGATCTTGAGGATTTTAACCTGCACGTCTTGACCAATTTGAAGAGCTTCTTTCGGATGCGCGAGGCGCGACCAGCTGACTTCCGAGATGTGCGCGAGGCCCTCGAGACCGGGCGCAACTTCGATGAACGCTCCGAAGTTTTCAAGGCGGGTCACGACGCCTGAGAGCGTGTCCCCGGGACGGTGCTCTTGAAGAAACGCATCCACCGAGAGTTCTTTTTGTTCGTCGAGGAGCTTTCTTCGCGAAACGACGATGTTTCGCTTTTCGAATTGCGTGACCAGGAATTCGAATTTCTTGCCGATGTAGACATTTGCATCCTCGATGCGACGGCTGTCCATCTGGCTGATCGGGCAAAACGCGGTCTGCCCCATGATGCTCACACGGAATCCGCCGTTGACGACTTCGGTGACCTTGCCTTCGACCGGCAACATCATATCGAACGCGTCTTCGAGATCGTCGGCGAGGTTCTTCGCGGTCGGCTTCGGCGAGAGGAAAATTTGCGAGCCCTTCACTTGCGTCACGTAAAGGTCCAGGAAATCGCCAATCTTGTGGCCGAAGTTCCCGTCCTTGTCGAGAAGGTCTTTTCGCATAACAACGCCGTCATCCATCGTACCCGTGGAGATGAAGACGTCTTCCTTACCGATGGTTAGGATTTCGCCGCGAATTTTATCGCCGGGTGAGAGCTTGCGGCTCACGCCCTTCATGCTGTCTTCGAACATCCTCGCGAAATCATTCGATCCAGAATCGTTGCTGTCGTCATCATCAAACAGATCACTCATGTCACACCTTTATAGAGGAGAGGGGTCCCTACTCTACACAAAGTCTACACGCCTCGGCAAAGTCCTTCGCGGCGCGCCGATTTAATCTTGGAAGGAATGGATTGACGCAAGAATCATGACCGGAGGTTTCTACCATGGACATCCAAAAACGATTGCAGGGTCGGCGTGTGGCCATCCTCTGCACCAATGGCGTGGAACAGAGCGAACTCCTCGAACCACGCGAAGCTTTGCTAGATCAAGGCGCTCACGTGGAGATCGTCTCCCCCGCACAAGATGAGCTTCAAGCCTGGGTTCACGACACACCCGGAAAAACAATTCCGGTTGACCGCCCGCTTCTCGACGCCTCGGCGGATGACTTCGATGCTCTCGTTCTCCCGGGCGGAGTGATGAACCCCGACGAGCTGAGAATCAATGAACACGCCAACGACGTCATTCGTGGCTTCGTATCAGCGGGAAAACCCATCGCGGCCATTTGTCATGGACCCTGGACGCTGATCGAAGCCGGCGGCGTTCGCGGAAAGCAAATGACCTCTTGGCCGTCCCTCAAAACGGATTTGCGAAACGCGGGGGCCTTCTGGGCCGACGAAATCGTCATTCGCGACGGAAACCTCGTCACGAGTCGCAAGCCCGACGATCTTCCGGAATTTAACCGCGAGTTGATCGAGATGATCTCGCTCGGCCAAACGGAGGAGCGACATCAAAGACCTTCAGCGCAACCCCGCGACTCGGCAGCACCCTCGGCGCAAATTTGAAGTGGAGGTTTTCTCA
>SXSP01000293.1 GCA_005792225.1 Bdellovibrionales bacterium
ATCACCGATCTCGATGAGAACCTAGAACTTTTCACTTCGCGGTATGACAAGAAACGGAAAGGCCGCGGCCCCCGTCAGATGTCGTTTGATCTTTAAAATCCAAAGTGGTTTTCTTTGTGGGCGTTATCACGCTCAATGGAGAACGACGAAATGCTCAGATGGCTTCCCGCATCTCTCAAAGGCGCACTCGCGTCCGTCATCGTCATAGTGAACACCCTCTTTTGGGCGATCTTGATCTACGTTTTCGCGTTGCTTAAGTTTTTGATTCCCCTTCCTGGATTTCGTTTGTGGTGCCGTCGGGTCATGGTCGCGATCGCCGAAAACTGGATCGCGATCAACAGTCTCGAAGCCCGTGCGTTTCACGATATCAAATGGGATATCCAAGGAACCGAGAACCTCAGGTACGATCGCTCCTACCTCGTCTGCGCTAATCACCAATCCTGGGTCGACATCGTCGTTCTTCAAACCGTCTTAAACCGTCGCATCCCTTTCTTGCGGTTCTTTTTGAAGCGCGAGCTTGCCTACGTTCCCCTCTTGGGACTCGCGTGGTGGGCGCTGGATTTTCCTTTCATGCGCCGCTATTCAAAAGAGTTCTTAGCTAAAAACCCGCACATGCGCGGTAAGGATCTCGAGACGACAAAACAGGCTTGCGAGCGCTTTCGCGGAATGAATATCTCCATCTTAAATTTTCTCGAAGGCACGAGGTTAACACGGGCTAAGCACGAGAAATCGCGCTCCCCGTTCCGAAATCTCCTCCCGCCGAAAACCGGAGGAATCGCGTTTGTCCTGCAAACCATGGGGCAACAGTTTGACGCTCTTCTCGATGTCACTCTTTTCTATCCCGAAGGTTCACCCACGTTTTGGGATTTGCTGAGCGGGCGCATGAACGAAGTCGTCGTTCGCATTCGCCGCATCGAAATTCCTCAAGCGTTCCTCGAAGGCAATTACCTCGAGCAAGACGACTTCCGTGAGTCGATGCAGGCTTGGGTGCGCGACCTCTGGGCATCCAAAGATCAGCTCCTGGATGCGCTTAAGAGAACTCATCCGGCACAAGGCTGATATAAAAATGCGCTACGTTCTTTATCTCAATCTCTGGGGAACTTCGGCGAAGCTCCTCGGTGATCAGTCACTCACCGGTTCATCAACCGAAGCTGAATCCACTCTCTTTTCATCAAAAGACCTCGTCCCGTGCCAAACGCATTTTCAGCGCACGGTGACCCAAATCGCCGACGGGCGCGAACTTCAAGCCTTCGCGTGCGTTGACTACGCTTACGTTTTCTCAACAAATCTTGATGAGCTCGTCTCTTACGCGAGCGAGGTCTTTCAGGCCATGATTTTTCCATCGGGCCGTCCCGTCATCTGGCCGCTTCGTGGGGCGATTGCCGAAGGCCTCGTGGCAAATCAGGATATGCTCATTCCATGGATGGGTCCTGGGCTCACGAAGGCGGCCGAGCTGGAAAAATCAGCCCAAAAGGGGATGCGCCTCCTCTGCGAACGAGGACTCGGGCCTTCCTTGCGGTCACGAAGTTTCGCGGTGAGGGGCCATGAGCACGTCGAGGTCGACTGGCTTTCGCATCGAGGTTATCTCACCGACGAGCGCCGAGCGCGTCTTCAGCGGGTGATTGAAGACCTCATGGAGATCGGCACCAACTACTCGCAGCAGTTGGGTGCCTCGCTCTCAGGTTTCATCAAGTGGAGTGGTGATTAGAAGAGCGTGACGAGATGGACGATGCCCATGACGGCGCCCAAGATCATGCTCACGAACAAAAGTAAGAAGAGTCTCTCCGAGACGACGACGAGCTTCGCTTGTGATTCGCTATTCATGTAAGACCGAAGGGAACGCTCGAAGCGATGCACGCAGATCGCGATCACGGTAACTACGACCCCGTAGAAAAGCGAACGACCCATCGCCATCTTCCCGCCCGAAACGTTGGCGGCAAAGAGCGCCGCCACGTAAGCGACCGAGAGTCCCACCCAAAGTCGGGTGAGCTTACTCATGTGCGAAAAATAAGTTCGCATTTCGGGCTGCGAAATCCGCGCGATCACGCGGCGATCGCGCGCCTGCGAGTCGGGATTTTGCCGACGCTCGTCCAATGATTCAACCGTCTCCGGACTCTCGACGCTCGGATCTTTCTTTGCGGAGTTCATGGCTTTCAAGCCTCCTCACTTGATCTTATCGGCACGGGACGAGACAAAGCTTAAGGCCGGGAGTGTCTCTTTTTGAGACGAAGTCGGAAGCCGGAGGTAGGGCTAGATTCACTCTCTCGCCGTCGAAGAGTTTCCCCGATGAGCCGATGAATTAAGAGTGAAAACAGGCTCTCGCCTCCGCATTCCGATCGTTCTTAAACTCGGCGGCATCACCACGGTGTTGATGTTGATCGCGGGCGTTTCCATCACGCTCACGTCCACCACGTATCTTGAGAACGACGCCCTCGATCGCGAGCATCACCTGAACATGGAGCAAGTCAACTCCACCACCCAGCAGTTCGAGGGGCTCATCGCGAATTATCTCGACAAAGTTCGCACGGTCTCCTCGCTCCTCTTGAAGGACATCGCAAACGGTACGACCGCGACCCCGGCCACCGAACCTTTCGGTGATTCACTCTCGCTCAGCTTTCAAGAAGATCGCGACCTCGTGAACCTTGAGATCTACCGACTCCACGACGGAAAGACCGAGCTCGTCAAACGCGTGACTCAAGAGCGCTTCCTGAAGGAACACACGATCGGCGAAGCCTATTTTCAACAGCTCCGAGTCTTGCGCCCTTTCCCCGTCAGCTCTGTCTTCTCAAAGAACGTTGAGATCGTGAATTCGAGCGTGACCCTCCCCGGAACGCCGAACGGGATACCTCTCATCACAGTCGGCCTCGGTCTCGTCGAAGACGAAAATGGCCAGACAAGCCTCATCGCCATCGCCGACATTCGTCTCGACCGAGTTCAAAACATCTTCAGCCGCGAGCGCAACAAACACACATTTTTCCTGATCGGAAAAGACGGTCGCATCCTCGCCCACCCGAATGACAAGTGGGTTTTCGAAGCGCGCGACATGACGGAATCCGAACTCGTCAAACGCGCCCTCGCTTCAAAAGCGAAGTTCGAGCTTAAGAAATCCTTCATCGAGCCCGCATCGCTCGAAACCTACGTCGGCGCCCTGGGACGCACCTCCTATGGACCGAGCGTTCTGGTTCAAGCACCCGAACAGGTCATCCTCGAGCCCGTCCGCAACGTCCGTCGCATGGCGCTCGCGGCGACCGGCTACGTCATCTCGGGCGCATTCTTCTTGATCTTCGTCTTTTCGATCACGCTCACGAGCCCGATCGAAAAACTCGTCTCCGTCACCCGCATGGTCGCCAGCGGTAACTTCGACGTGAAATCCGAAGTGCGCACTCACGACGAAGTCGGTGAACTCGCCGCCTCTTTTGACACGATGGTCTCGGGCCTCAAAGAACGCGATAAGATGAGAAACGTCTTGAACAAGTTCCACGGCTCGCACGTCGCTGACGACATGATCAAGGGCGATCTTCAACTCGGCGGAAGTAACAAAGAAGTCACGGTCTTCTTCAGTGACATTCGCGGATTCACGAAGTTCAGCGAGGGCCACACGCCCGAAGAAGTCGTGGGCATGTTGAACGAGTACTTCGGCATTATGGTCGGCATCATCACGGCAAATCACGGAATCGTCGACAAATTCGTCGGTGACGCGATCATGGCCGTTTGGGGCGCACCGAACTCAAGCGGAAACGATCAATTCTACGCGCTGAAAGCCTGCCTCGAGATGCGCCAAGCCTTGGCGGACCTGAATGCTTCCCGCATCGAGCGCGGTAAAACCGAAATCAAGATCGGCATGGGTCTTCACTCCGGTCGCGCCATCTCAGGAACCATCGGTTCAAACGAACGCATGGAGTACACGGTCATCGGCGACACGGTCAACCTCACCGCGCGGATCGAAGCCTCAACCAAAGCCTTCGGCACCGACCTGCTCGTGAGCGAAACCATCCGCGCGGCCGAGACCGAGAAATACATCTACGAACTCGCCGGCGAAGCCGAAGTCAAAGGCAAAACCGAGCCCATCAAGATGTACCGCGTGCGCGGCTACAAACTTGAAACCGGCGAAACCGTTCTCGTTCAAACCAAGTATTCCGACTACGAAGCCGAAAGCGACGATAAAGTCAAAGTCGTGGCCGAAGCAGGTTGATCGGTCTTAAGACCGGTCGTTGAAAATATCAAAATCGCATTACAGACTCTCTCTCAAGTTGCTGCGGACCCTTTCGGGGAGTCGCGAAGAGCGGGCTTGCACTGCGGTTGTCAGCTTAAGAAATCCCCATCGTGAGATTAAGGGGGCGGGGGTCGGTCTCGAGACCTGTGATCGATGCGTCAACTGCAGGATTTTTTTTATTTCGCACTTGACACGTTATAAATCGAATTTGTTTTCACCACTCCATCCTCCCGCAGCGGATGGGTTTATCGTCACGAGAATCGCTCACACTCGCATCCGCCCGCACGCCGAAACGTTTTCGTCGTCTCGCACGTCCGCCGCGTCCGTCGCGGCTTTCTCGCGCCATGGAAATCCAGTGATATACGTGAGACCTCTTCGAAAGGAGTCTCACGCATGCTCACTTCCAAAGAATCCGCCGCACACTCTCGTTTCATCGAACGCTCCCGCCGGTACCGCGAGAGTGAAGCGTCTTTACTCGAAAGTTTGATCGAAGTCGATTCCCTGCAACTTTGGAGGAAGATGAAATACTCCTCGACGTTTCAATACTGCGTGAAGGAGGCAGGACTCTCCGACGACGTCACCGCCAATTTCATTCGCGTTGCGAGAAAAGCCGCGAAGGTGCGAGCGTTGCGCGATGCTATCGCGAAACGCGAGCTCTCTGTGACCATCGCGCGCAAAATCACGTCGGTCATCACCAACGAAAACGCCGCCGAGTGGATCGCGAAAGCCCGCACTCTCACGCAAAAACGGCTCGAGCGTGAAGTTGCCGAGGCAAACGGCAAGGAAGGAAAGAAACGCAGAGCCAAGGCGCGTCCCATCGGCCGCAACCTCGTCGATCTCTCAATGCAGATCGATGAGTCGACGATGGAGAAGTTCCGCCGCGCGCAAGAACTCCACAGTCAATGTCAGAAAAAATTGAGTGAACTCGACGAGACCCTCGAAGCCGTTCTCGAATTTTATCTGAAACACAAAGATCCGCTGCGGAAGGCCGAGCGGAACGTCGCAAAGCCCGCGAACCGGTCTCAAGACCGACCCATCAAACCAAAACGCCCGCCCCGTCCCGCAGGCGTCACGCACTCTGTTCACGCTCGCGACGAAGGTGCTTGCCAAGAAGTCCTACCGAATGGAGAGAGATGTGGCTCGAGGATGTGGATCGATATTCATCACATCGTTCCGGTCTCTGAGGGAGGGCTCGATATTCCGGAGAATCTTATAACACTTTGCAAGCCACATCATAGGATGCAGCATGGGCATCACTAAATAGAATTATTGGACTTCGAACCGGCGAAGTTTCGGGGCTTTTACGTCGCTCTTATTTGGTACGATCACCGCCTTCGGGGCGCTCGCAGGGCCCGCGCGGCCGGAGGGGTCAACCGAGCGAAGGGTGAGAACGTATCGACCCGGCATCAAGCGCTTCAAGACGCTCGAGGTTTCTTTCACGCGAACTTCGGAGCTGCTGCGCCCTTCGTATTTGACGATGTACTCGGCTGCGCCCGGGACGGAGTCCCAGGTCACTTCGACCGATCCGTTGTTGGCGGCGGTGATTTCGTCGCCGAGGGCGGCTGAAAATTTTGGGGCTTCGAGAAGGGGTTGCGCCGCGACGGCGATCCGGCGTTTGGGAGCGCGGGCAATGACGCGAGCTTGCGCATCGAGGGCTTCGACTTCAGCGAGGTAGGTTCCATCGTGCGGGAGGCCTTTGAACATATTGGTCGTGCCGACCAATGACCAAGCGCCGTCGCTCGCGATTTCGCGCTCGGCGGTGAGGCGAACGCGCCACTTCACGGCGGAGGCGGGACCGTTCTCCCAGGCGAGGTCAACGCTGGGTTCGGATGTAAAATAACGGTGATCGGCTTCGGTTTTTCCGTCGGCCCACGCGAAGACCATGAGTTCTTGAAGTCCGAAGGTGCTCACGGCGGAAGGCTTCGAAACTTCGTCGCCAGGTCCGATCGCCCGAACGCTCCAGGAGTAGTCGCCGGCTTTGAGGTTGTCGACTCGCAAGAGCGGAGAGGAAGCTTCGCGATCTTCAGAAGATCCAGATTTTTTATTTACGATGGTGACCTTGTAGCTCACGGCACCCTCGACGGGCTTCCACTTCAGATCGAGACCGCGCTCGCTGAAGGTCTGAAACGGAATTACGTCGTCCATTCGTGGCGAGATGACGATCGGAATCGCGAGATCTTTTCTTGCAACCGCGCGGAACGGACGCAAACTGCCGACGACGACTTCCGTTTTACCCTTGAGCCGGCCCGAGACGCGCCAGTTGTAATCACCAGGCTCAGTGAGGCGCGCGAGGTGGCCGACAGAACCCTCTTCAAGAGTTTCTGAGATGAGGGGATTTTTGAAATCACGCCCCTTGAACACCTCGAGTTGGAGGGACTCAAGTTGCGAAGGGTTGGACCATCTCAGCGGAAGTTCTCCTGCTTTCAAATCGGCGAGCGAGATGACTTCATCCTTTTCGGGTTTCAGGAGAACGACGGGAGTTTTCGCGAGAATGTTCAAGCGAAACGCCGCGCTCGCGAGTTCGGGCTTCCCCGCCTCTTCGGGCTTGGCGGTGAGACGCCAGTAAAGGCGCCCCAGCTTAAATGGCGCCTGGATTTTTCCGCTCTCGGGAGTTCCCGTGAATGCGAGGGGCTTCATCTCATCCCGCCGCCGGCCCGCTTCGAGAATCAACTTGTAACCCGCAGGCGGCGGTTCAAAAGCGATCTCGACTCCACTCTTCGCTACCGAGTAAACGAGATCGTTCGGCTGTGGGCTCACGATTTTGATTTGTGCTGATGATGATGCGAGACCGCTTCCACCTTTTAAGACGGTGACGTCGACCTTTCCCTTTTGATCTTGAGTCAGCGAGACTTCGGAGCCGTCGAGCGCGATGTTCTTGTCACCGGCTTTGAGCGTGATGTCGCTTCCGGATGAAGCGGAGGCGACGAAGAGATTTCCTTTGAGGAAGTTCAGTTCCAGTTTTCCGTCGACTTCTTCGAGGATGATTTCGGAGTCGGGATCGAGGTCGATTCGCGTTTTTGATTTTACGAATTCGACGCTCGCTTCGGCGTCGCTTGCGGTGCGTATGGTTTCGCCAACGAAGAGTTGTGAGCCCTCGGAAATGGGTTCCCAGATGAGACGCTGGGACGGCTTACGCGTCACACCGCGAACGGCGACCTTCAACTCCGCGATCGGAGTTCCGCTGACCGTTTCGTTTGAATTCTCGGCGGCTAATCTCTCCCAGATCAGCGTGCCCACGACACCGGTGGCTGAAATACAAGCAGCCAAGCCGAGTCGTTTGAGATTCGTGAGCATAGTTCCCCCGCTGAACTCTTCGGCACAGGTGGGGTATAATTCGAGTCAAATCAGAGGCTTAGGTGAAAACCTGGACGTGGCCTTTGAACGGGTCGAGGCAAAATCAGGCGCTTAAGTGCTTGATCCGAGGCTCATCTCGGACCATGCTCTCCATTAAGTACGGGACTGGACCCCCGTCATTTCAACCATGAGGACCTCTTAAGCATGAACCCTACGGCCAAGTCTCTCATCCTCAAAGCTCAAGACAACATCGATACGGCGAAGAAATTCCTCGACGACGACAGCCAGCACGATGTGGTCGGCTATAATTTAGCTCAAGCGACCGAATGCCTTTTGAAAGCTCTCTGTGCGACTCGCGATCTCGAATTTCCGGATGGAGATGATGGGCACGATCTAGATTCGTTGATGGAAACTCTCGAAGAGGACAACCTCGCGGCGGTCTCTTCGCACGCCGACGTGGTCGAACTCACCCAGTACAATAATCCGCGCGCCCACGTTCGTCCCGAGGATCGCTTGGACCTCGCCGAATACCTCGAGCACGTCGAAGATCTGAAGAAGCTCGTTCGCGAACACACGATGTAAGTGTCTCATAATGGGGTTCTTTTTGGACCCCTCACCCATCTGATCTCCACCTCGGCAGACCTCCTGGGGTGTAAAACATCACATCAACTCGTCCAAGGTTCGACGATAAAACGGAAACTATTTAGTCCCCGGCGCGGCCCGTTTTTGCAATCGCCTTAAAGCGGTCGGCAAGGATTCTCCCGTTTGCACACGTTAACTTGCCGTCGCATAATGAGACACGACAAACTTTAACAGCATCGTTACGGGGGAAATTCTATGGCTACCTTGCTTCTGCGCCACTGGGCGGTTTCAGCGATTGCGATCGTCACGACGATCTTGATGGCGCTCTTCTCTGACGCCAGCTCGACCACCATCCTTGGTTCCTACGGCGATATCGCCTTCACGTCCGCAACCGCGTCGCCCACGACCGCGAAAGTCGGCCAAGACGTGACATTCACCGTGAAGCTAAACGGCAAGAAAGCCGTCTCGGGCGTGACAGTTCTTCTTGAACTTCGCTCGTCGACGACTCTGAAGCAGATTGCCGAGTACAAGGTTAACGGCCAGAATTTCGCTAAAGGCGAAACGAAGACATTTACTTGGAAAGCGAAGATGCCGCAGGCCCCCGCCGGCAAGTACACGCTTGTCGTTTCGGCGTACAACCCCAGCCCGAAGAAGCTCTATCTCCTGAATCCTTCCGCGGTTCAAATCACGCTCCAGGCGGGATCACCGACTCCGACGCCGACTCCTTCGCCCACGGCGACTCCCTCACCGACACCGGTTCCGACTCCGATCGCGACTCCGACTCCGCTTCCGATTCCTACTCCCTCGACGAACTTCAGCATGGGTGTCACATTCACGTCGGCGATCGCCGGTATCGTAGGTGGAACTTACGGCGATCCTGAGACCGGCTATGTTTATCCGACCGAGGCGCAGCTCGACTACTACAAGTACAAGGGCTTGAATCTTGTTCGCCTCCCGGTTCGCTGGGAACGCATCCAAACGAGCTTGAACGCTCCCTTGAACGAAGCGGAAGTTCAACGTCTCACGTCGTTCCTCGCGAGCGCTCAGGCCCGAGGCATTAAAGTGGTCGTCACTCTCTACTCGCC
>SXSP01000294.1 GCA_005792225.1 Bdellovibrionales bacterium
AGCTGACTCGGGCTCCTGCCCTCGTCCGCATGTCGCCTTTGGCGTCAACGCTTCCGGCTTGCGGGAGGTCACGACTGGGCGTTCGCTTGCGTTTTAAACGAAACGGTTGTCCGTGGAGGGAGTCCGGTCGGCCGAGAAGCGACGGACATCATTCCCTAAGCGGACAATCGAGTGAGGGGGGCTCAACAACAATTAAAGGGACCAGTTTGTGAGTTACTTCCGGGAAGGTTTGTCTTTCGGCACACGAGCCGCCTGTTTCGAGGCTTCTTCCATCGCGTAGTCCATGATACCGGTGATGTCTTCGGTGACGGGGTCGAAGGATGCGGGACCTCTCAGAGTCGTGGGGGCGACGAAGCTGTCGTCGCCGATATCGATTTGCACGTCTTCTTTCATTTCGGGTGCGATCTTACCGGCGTCGCCTTTGGCGGTTTTTTGAATCGATTGCTTGTTGGCTTTCTTGAGGGCGTGCATCTCATCGGATGAATTGTTGGCCGCATCGTAGAAGTCTTGACGGTTCCGTGCTTCCGCGCCTTCGACGAAGATGAGAAAAGCGAAGAAAGAAAAGACGATCGAAAGTTGGAATCGGCCAGTCGCGTTCATCCTGAGACTCCTGTCCTTAGAGATTGCTTCTTTTTAGTATGAAGGCTTCACAGGTCAGGGAAAATCGAAAAACGTTTTTACGCAAGAAACGTGTCGTAAGGAGACTCAATAAAACAAATTGAGGCTAAGCCTGAGACATGAAGCGTTCCGGAGCGAGACGAATTGGATGAAGGCTCTCGGTCAACGACCGTGTCCGAGGCCTAATCCGAAGGGTGAGGAGAATGCGGGCGAACTCATGAATGACGGCATGCCGCCCATGCCTTGCATGTTCATGCCTTGATAGTTGAATTGCGAGATTCCCGGAAAGTTGTACTGACCCAGCTGACCGTTTTGTTGTTGGTTTTGGTTCTGTTGGCTCATGCGAAGCTGGAATTGCAAATTGGTAATTTGATTCTGCATCTGCATCATCTGCGCTTTGTACATGGCCTCCATCATCATCTGTTGGTAAGGCTGCATGTCTTTTTTGACGGCGTCGTCGATCTCTTTGTCGGTGTAAACCTTCTTCATGCCGGGACGGAGCTTGCGGCCCTCGCCATCTTCCTTGTCGGGATCATCTTCATCTTCGTCGCGGTCGGCATCGACGGTTTCACGATCCTTCTTTCCCTTGGCGCCCTTTCCGCCCGCGATTTCTTTATCATCGACCGTAGCGGCAGCGGCGGGTGCATCGCCCTCGCCTGACTTTCCTGGCTCACCGTCTTTTCCGGGTTTGTTCTGGTTTTGGTCTTGGGCGATCACTTGATCGGTCGCGGCTTTGACGTCCTTGGCAAGTTCGGCGGCATTCTGCGTGGTGCGCGGGCTGATGCTGCCGTCAGCTTCGAGATCGCAGTCGCATCCGCTGACTGCTTCGAGCTTCAATGATTTATCGTTGAGTACGCTCAGGTTGCTCGCGAGCCCCGCTCGCAATTTTTCGACACCATCCCCTTTGACGAGGACGGAAGCTTGATAGTTCTTGCGATGTTTTTCCTGCTGGGTCAGCTCGGCGAAACTGGAACAGGCGCTTTCATCGGACTTCTCGCACTTTGCGCTCGTCTTCTTTAAGCACTCAAGGCCCCCACCCCGATCGATCAAAGCGAACGCGATGACACCACTTGCGGTGCGCGTGCCGCTCGCCTCAAGGCGCAATCGGTCGACGCAGGAATCATGGATGCGGCCTTGGATCGTCGCGGTTCTGGTTGAGGCGTCGATCTTACCGGTGAGTCCTTTAACGAATTTCTTAACATCCGCGGGAGCGATGAGTTTGGGCGTGTTTTTAACGAGCTGACTCGTCTTCGCCGGTGGCGGTACGGGGACCGCTGGCTGCCGAGGGTCAGCGCCGAGCGCGGTGAGACTAAAGAACACTGGGATGAGAAGCAAGGCTCGCATGGCTCTCTCATCGGTCGAAATGGCGCCGAACTCACGTCTAGGTCTTGGTAAATCGAACTTTTCTCAAACTGAAACAGCGTCGATCCATAACCCAAACTAAGCCTCACGATAGGGACAATTTATTTGACCCCCTCCGCCCTGGACTCTACGTTGCTGTCTCGCTTCTTAATCGCGGGGGGATAATTCATGAATCGCAAGTTCACTCTGGGCTTGGTCGCGGTGGCTGTCGCCGTGACCGCGCATGCTAGCACCATTGCCGACGAAGTTCTCGGAACTCTTTACGCCATGAGGGGCGTGTACCGCTCAGGTTACGCGCCGGCGGATTGGAAGAAACAACACGCGGGATACGACCTGGAAGCCGAGTTCAACCGCGCCGTTCAAGCGGTTCAGTCTCATCCGAACCTGACGGTGGCGGAGTCGCGCGCGATTTTTAAGCAATTCATCTACTCGATGAAGGATTATCATACGAGCATCCAGTTCGCGCTGACGGAGCAAGCGAGTCTGCCTCTCACCATCAAGGGAGCCGAGAACCGCTTCTTCGTCGCCTTCATCGACCGGGCTAAACTCTCCGAGCGCGCCTTCCCTTTTAAAGTCGGAGACGAGGTCGTCACGATGGATGGTCAACCTCTGGCGGAAGTCGTCGCAAAACTTCAAGCTGAAATCATCGAGAACGTGCCGGAGACCGACAAGGCACTCGCCGAAGTCAACCTGACGAACCGTCGGGCCGC
>SXSP01000295.1 GCA_005792225.1 Bdellovibrionales bacterium
ATCCCACGTCAAGGACCTCAGGACACCAAAGAATTTGGGGAGGCGCCAAGCTCTGGAGCGAACGCGATCGAGACTTCCGCGATCGGCTGGCTTTTTGCCGGCTGTTACTCGAAGCGGACAAAGGTTTTGAATTCGCTCTCCTCGATCCGCGACGCTTTGGACGAATCTGGCTCACCGACGACGTTTGGGAGCACCCTCGGATCAAACAACTCGGGTTTGACCCTCTCTTGGACTTCCCCTCCGCAAAGGCCCTCGGCGAACGATTAGCGAAAAGAAAAAAGTCGATCAAGTCGGTCCTTCTCGATCAATCACTCTTCGCGGGCGTCGGCAATTGGCTGGCCGATGAAATTCTTTTTCAGGCCCGTCTCTCGCCTCACCATCTCGCTTCCAAACTGGACGCGAAACAGGTGAAGGCGTTGCATACGGGCGTCTTGAAAGTCGTCAACAAGGCCGTTGAAGTCGATGCGGACTACGAGCGCTTTCCGCCCGGTTGGCTCTTCCACGAACGCTGGGGAAAATCGAAGACCGCCGTTACCAACAAAGGACTCAAGATTATCCACGAAGAGATCGGCGGCCGAACAACCGCGTGGGTTCCACAGTGGCAAAGGTAGACGGCAAAACAAAACGCGCAACCGAAGATCGGTTTGCGACCGCTGAGTTCCCGCAAACCCGCCGCGGTCTGTATGTCTGCGGGATCAATTGGGGTGGAGCCGATGACGATGAAATGGCCGAGATCGTACGCCGTCGTCGATCGTTCTTTTCAGACGACGCGAGTGGCCGCTATCCCTACCGCGATCGAATTCTGAAATGGTTCGAACTCTGGGACCATCCCATGGCCCGAACGGCGGAAGAGGCGGGTGACTTCGAAAAAAGCGTGAGCCAAACGAATTGGCTTCGAGATCGTTCGAGACGCTCGGAGCATCGGACTGAACCCAAGTATCTGCTCGAACACGTCGAGGAATTTCTTGAAGTCGTCTCAGCGCGGGACCCCAAGGTGATCTTTCTTTTCGGCTCCTGTTTGGGGTCGGCATTGGAGCGCGGCTTGCGCCAGCCACTGACTCGTACGCGCCTCGCGGAAGTTCTTGGTCAGCCGCAAGGACCGGTTCGCTCGCTCACACGCGATCAGCGTGATGAGCCAAAAATGAAGGTGCGGATCTTCGCGTTTGAGAATTGCCGAATCATCTGCTTTCCGCATCCGACGGGCGCCAAGGGTTTAACGAACGCGCAGATCGCGAGGTACAAACCCGACGTTCAAGAAGCTTTGGACTTTCTTTGATTAGGATGACTTGGCCAGCGGCGCCGTCAGAAACCGTTGAAACTGGTTGAGCAGTGTTTGTCGCTGTTCGACGGTTAGATTTTTGATCATGAGACCGTAGCGATAGCCCTCACCGGCTTCACGCCCCCAGCGAACTTCAGCGATGATGATCTCGATCTCGGCATCGCGAAGCGCCGTTTCCATCGTGCGATCTTGGCTGTCGATGGTGAACTTCAAGAGAGTTCCCTGACCCAGCACTTCCTCGAGCTCAACCGAAAGACCCGAAAACGAGACGTCAACGAGACTCGCCCGACCCAATTGGGTCCATATCGCGATGGGTGCATCGGCTGGAATTGAATAGCGATGATCTTCGATACTTCGACCGTAGCTCTTACGAAACTTCTGGATCGCCTTCTCCACCAAATCAGGCCGGAGCGCGAACGGATCATGTTCGTAAACCTCGAACTTGGCCTCTTGGTTTTTGATGGAGATGTTTCTCTTTCGCATTCCGGTGAGAAGATCGATCCGATCTCGCAAGTGATCAACCGTTTGGAGTCCGCAAAGAATTCGGTAAACGCCGCAAGCTCCCTCGAGTCTTTGCGCGATGTTAACAACGTGACCAATCGCCGTGATCTCGATCCGGTTTGCCGCCCCGAGATCGCCGATGTGAACCTCACCGGAGTTGATCCCGATCCTGAGAGGGAAAATCACGGAATCCGGATCGTCTTGCGCGATACTGAGTCCGAGAGCCTCTTGCTGGATGCGAATGGCGCAATCGAGCGCGGCTTCCGCGTGATTGGCGAGAATCCTTGGTTGCCCCGCGACTTGGTAGCCGAAGTAACAGATCAACCCCTCACCGAGTGAGCGATCGACGACGCCACCGTATTGATGGATGATCGCTCGAACCGAGTTGAAGTAATCGCTTAATCGCTTGAAGTTGACGTCAGCCGAGTGCTTCATCGCGTGCCGTGAGAAGCCCACGATGTCGATGAACATGATCGTCAATTCCTGGCAGCGCGGCTCCACGTCCAGAGCTCGTGAAGATCTGACAATGGCACGCAAAGCTTTCGGCGATACGACACCCGTGAGTGAGGATTTTAGAAGACGCGCGCGACGTTCGCGCGTGCGAATTCGATCCGCGAGGACGGTAAACCCCGTCAGTAACAAACCCGAGATCGGCATCCCCCAGGAGATTAACACATTTGAGAAAGCAAAAATCGCCAGCGATCCGCCGATCAGGAGGAGCGTTGAGAAAATGAGTAATCCGGCGGAGACCGCAGGGTGCGTAACTGCTGCCAAGACAAACCCGATAAAACATGCCGCAAACAGGAGGAGTGCTTCCGCACGCAGGTGCTCTAACCATTGACCCTGGAGTGCGCCGTTTAGGATGCTCGTCATCACGACTTCACGCGGGACCTCGCCGACGGGTGTGCGAACGAGCGTGGCTCTCGACATGTCGTTAAAGATAAGTACGATGTCGCCCTCGTCGATGCCCTCAAGGCTCTGACCCGAACGCGCCCGGCGGAGGAATGGTTCCAAACTCGTCACCCGATCCGAAATAAGGGACGGATCAGGAAGGTTCACGAGTGCACTTCCGGCTTCATTCAAGGGCACGGGACTGTCGCTGATCACCAGCTGACCGTCTTTTGATTCAAATTTAAAGATCGCTTGAAGTGACCAGTGTAAAATCACGTCCTCTTTCGAAACTCTCCGGAGTGGTTTGAATTCACCGTCGACCTCGACATCGACGTGACCCACGTGAGTCAAAATACCTGAGAGGCTCGTATGAGGGCCGTAGACCAACTCCGCGCTGTCATCCAAGTTTTTGAGGGATCCGGGATCGAAACCAAGAAATCCCAGCCGCGCCGGCGTTAGACCATTTATTTTTTCCCGCTCATGACGAGCGGCGACCACAACCGGTTTTAAGGCTTGGGCCGCATCGCGGAATTTTTGTAGGAGCTTTTCATCACGAGTGATCGGAAACGAAAACGGCAGATCGATATAAACGGCTCTGACTTTAGATTTGTGGAGGGCCCCGAAGAGTGCCGTCCAATCTTCGACGGAAATATCGTCGCGGCCGATCTCGCCGAGCGTCTTCTGATCGATGCTGAAAATCTTTAAGTGAGAGTTGATTTCGGGACCGAAACCGAGGTGATTGCGCGCCTGAAATGAAATCGGATGAGTCAAATGCCGGGCACTGAAACGGGCTCCACCAAAATGAGAAATCGTGAGCAAGATCGCAAAACATAAAGTCGCGATCACAGCCGAGCGCGGAACGCGCTTCGACGAAAGCCATCTTTTCAGGTGGTTGAGCATTCTATCGTTCACCTTTTTGTCTTCGGAACTTCCGCGAGTTTGCTAAAATTTCACCAGGTCTGGTCGAGCTTGTCGGCGTAGAATCGCAGCGCCCGATCGTAGGTTCTGATCTCTTCATCCGTGGTTGTGTCGAGAAGCTCCAGTATCAGGACGCCGAGACCTTCGGAGGATCTGCCGAGGTTATGCAGAACCATCGCGCGAAAGACCTTGAGCGCCCGATGTTCTGGGAATTCGCCAATGGCTTTTTCAAAAACCTCGAGGGACTTCTCGTACTGGCCCAAACACCTGAGAGTGCTTCCGAGACCAAGGTAGGTGCCCTTACGCTCTTCACCCTGAATCCCATTTGCGATCGCTGCCTCGTAATGCGGGATCGCCTCGCGCTCCCGCCCCAAAGAATCCAAGCACCAAGCCATGAGGCAGTTGGCTTCGGCCGACGACGGATGATCCGAGAGTAGCTCGGTCAAAATCGAAATCGCCTCGTCTGTTTTTCCGGACCGCCTTAGGGATTTAACTTGATCCAGCTTTTTTTGATCGCTCGAACTCATCACGCCCCTCACGCCGCCGAAATCAACGTTCTTGCTTCAGAGGGAAGAAGGTACGGAACCTCAACGGAGATCGTAGTTCCCCGGCCCAATTGGGATTGAGCGCGCACGTTTCCACCGAGTCGCTCGGCCGCAGCGCGGAGCGCATCAAGCCCAATGCCCCGACCCGAAAGTGAGGTCACGACTTCTCTCGTCGTGAAACCGGATTCGAAGACGATTTGGATTAATTCCTCATCGTTCTTGCCCGTGAACGGACTCGTGCCATTTTGCAGGGAAAGTTTTTTGCGAATTCCATTGGGATCAATGCCCCGTCCATCGTCTTTGGTGGTGATCACGAGCCAGGGTGACCCATTCCGGTTCTCGCGTCGAAACGTGACCTCGATCGATCCTTTTTCGTTTTTCCCGAGCGCGAGTCGGTCGGCCGGCGATTCGATTCCGTGATCGACGGCATTGCGGAAGACATGCACAAACGAAACGAAGAGTTCATGATAATTCTCTGGGTAAACCTCGAGGCCAGCGTTTACGAAGCGAACTTCTTCGATCTTCTTCCGCTGCCTTTGTGCGATGCTCGTGGTGAGACCAGCGTACTGTTGGAAGTATTCTCCCACGGGACGCAAGGTCGCCTTCAGAAGGTCTTGCCAAAGCAGATTCTGCTCTGACGGACGACGGGCCTTCTTTAAAAGATCTAGAATTTGCTCGATGGGGAGTTCGACCGATCGTTCATGCTGGGTCACCGAGCGCCCGAGAACTTTCCGGTAGCGCGTGATGAAACTCTCAAGTTGGACGTTCAGGAGGGCACACTGCACCCGGATGAGGGTGATCACACCTTCGGCATCTGAGTTTGAGTTGCGTCTCGCTTTCCAAACAAATTCAAGTTGGTGAGCGGCGTCAGCCAATTGATCCAGAGCGAACATGTCGAATCCACCCTTGATCGTGTGCAGGAAGCGACGAAACTCTTGCTCCGTTGAGTCCACTACAAACTGCTCCCGAGACAGCTGCGCGAAATATCCGAGGCGATCATTGACGTCTTTCATGAACGGTTGAAAGAAAGCCCTTTGCTCCACGATCGTCGTCACCATCTTCATCCGGCGATGTTCCGTCTCGGCTTCGCGTTTCGCCTTCACTTCGTTTGTCTTATCGGTTGCAACAACAACCATCTCCTTCAACCCACCTGCCGGGTCGACAACCGGAAAATATTCGATGGCGATCGTGAGGCCCAGCGCGTGCGGAACGGTCTTCATTCCAGCATTGAGAGTTGTTTGAAATGAAGTGTTCGCGGGATCAAAGCAAAGCTGCACCCAAGCTTTCACACTTCCGATGTCGTCAGGAGGAACACGCAAGACTTCCCAGACCGGTCGATCCGCGGGGTTCATTCCGAGAAGGTCAAGACACGCTCGCGAGTGGACCTTCTTACAAATCCCATCGCGACCAAACGAGAAGAAACCTTGACCGAGGGAACTCATGACGTTTTCGAGTCCGCTATTGGCCAGTGCCAAGTCTTCGGATCTCGCGCGTAGATCTTCGCGACTCTTGCTGAGTGCGGCAACGAGACTCAGGAGAGCTTTTGAAACCATGAACGAAACGAACGTCGAACATGCGGCGCCTAGAAAGAGGAATGTCGCATTGGCGTCTCCCCGCTGCCACCAGAGCGTCAGAGTGACCGCTCCGCACATCGTATAGTACAAGAAGTTGCTCTTTACGTTGAGCAAGGCCGCACCCGAGCCGAACATCAAACAATAGGCGCCCAAGATATAGGGGAGCTGGAGATCGTTTGCGTGAACTAAGTAAAAAACGTGGAGTGTCGCGCCGAATACGGTCGCTTCAAACAGAAGCTCCTCGTATTTTTTTAACCTATGTTCGAAAAAAGTCGAGGCAATGACGCCCGCGCAGAGAGCGGTGAGAATAAGACGTTGCCAAAGTGGATCGTAAGCCTCGGGAAAAAAGAAGATGTAGATCATTTGCCAGACCGGATACGCGGCGCCAAGCACTCCCAATGACCACCGATATCGGGATTGGTGCATCCGCCGCTCTTCACTCTCTGAACTCAATACGATCTGCTGATCCATGCCGTCCGACTCATCGGTTCTCGGCATTCGCCTCGAGAGGCTAGCAAGTCCGACGTCTAGGATGCTTTCGCCGCCAAAACGGATATCATAGGATCTTATCGAAGGGTGGGGGGCTCATGTTCGAACTTCGTTCCGGTCTAGTTCGTTTCTCCGTTTTGATTCTCTCAATGATCACATCGCTGACCCCTCCCTCACGAGTTCACGCCGAAACGGGAGTGACGGAAAAAGAAATCAAGATCGGCGTCTCGATACCCTTAAGTGGCCCCGCCGCCGGTCTAGGTATCGGAAACCAACGCGGTTTTGAAACTTACTTTAAAAAGCTCAACGCGAAGGGCGGAATTCATGGACGAAAGATCTCGCTGACGGTCAAAGATGATGGATATGAACCTCAACGTACGGCCACAAACACGCAAGATCTGATCACGAAGGAGAACAGTTTCGTTCTCTTTAACTTCGTCGGCACACCCACGAGTCGTGCGGCGGTACCGCTCGCGCGCAAGTTCGGTGTTCCCTATCTTTTTCCCTTCACCGGAGCTGAGTTTCTCCGCACGCCTGCCGACCCATTTATCTATAACTTGCGCGCCTCTTACTTTAATGAGACGGAGTTTCTCGTAAACCATTTTGTCGAAGACCTCGGCATCAAGAGAATCGGTATCTTCAGCCAAAATGACGCCTACGGTGATGCAGGTCTTTCCGGGGTCGTCAAAGCACTCGCTAAACGCAACTTAAAGCTCACGGGCGAAGGGCGTTACAAGAGAAACACCCTCGAGATTAGCCAGGGTTTCGAGATTCTCGAAAAAGCGGCGCCCGACGCGATCATTCTTATCGGTGCGTATGAACCGTG
>SXSP01000296.1 GCA_005792225.1 Bdellovibrionales bacterium
AAGTCAATGTCTGATCATCAGCCGCGCTGGTCAATGAGCTGATCAAAGACCGCGCGGAAGATGAGTTTTCCGGCGCTGGCGACGGGGATTGAGATGACCATCCCAAGGATTCCCATAACTTGTGAGCCGATGATGATCACGATGACGACGGTCACGGGGTGCAAGTTGACGATTTTCGCGACGACGAGGGGAATGATGAAAATGACGTCGACGAGTTGGGCGAAGAAATAGATCGACGTCACGATGATCAGGTTCAGGCTCATCGTGTCGGTGATCATCGCGTCGTCGGAGATCAGGGCGATGAGAATCGTAGGCACGGCGCCAATGATCGGACCCACGTATGGAATTAAGTTCGTCACGGCGGCGAAGAGACCTAACAAACTCGCGTACGGGAAACCTGAAATCTGAAGTCCCAACCAAACAACGAGACCGACGATCGCGGCTTCGAGAAAACGAGCGCGGATGAAGCCACCCATCTGCTCGTTCAGTTGGTGGTGGAGATTTAGCGCCGGTTCAAAGAGGTTGTTCGGGACCATCGACAGAATCTTGCGCGAAGTCGCGCGTCCGTCCTGCAGCATGAAGAAAGCGAAGAACGGCGCAAGCAGAAGCACGGTGAGCGAACCCGAAACCGCCGAGGGGAGTTGCGAAGAGAGTTCCGCCGTTCGGTTGATGATCCAAGTGTTGATCGTGTCGCTCAAGCTCCCGTTGTACATCTTCAGAAAGCCTTTGAAGCGGGACTCGCTCGTGGCGACCAGGTTCATGAGATCCACTTGATACTTCGGAAGTTGTGATTCGAGCGTCGCCACCTGTTGAGTAATCAGCGGAAGAACCTTGTAGATCCCGATCCCGATGATGAGACCCGCGGCTACGAACGGAATCATGATCGCGGTCTGACGGGGAACGCGCCGTCTCTCGAGAAAGTTGACGATGGGGGAGAGCAGGTAGTTCGTTACGAACGCGAGCACGAACGAGATGAGCAGGTTGTCGACGGCGAGAATGATGACCAAGCTCAACAACAAGAGGCCGAGGACGGCCGCGAGCTTGATGCGTCTTTCGCGCTTAAGTATGACCTGAAGCTTTGGATCCATCGTTTCCGTCCGTCGGCGGTGGCTCGCGGAGCTCTTTGAGCGCGCGGCGGAGATCGGAAACTTTTTCGGTCGTTTCCTTCAATCTCCGTCCTAAAACTTCGGCCAAACGGAGGAGAATCTTAATGCCGGACGACGGACTTCTCGAGAGGATTTCCATCAGGTCGGGTTTGAAAAATCCGATCAGAACGGTTTCGTCGCGCGAGATCGCGGTCGCGGTGCGACGGCTGGTTTCCTCGACCAAAGAGAGTTCACCAAAGAAGTCTCCGGGCGTCAGTTGCGTGATGAAGATCTCGCGGGATTCAGCGGCCGGTCCGGTGGTGTCGGTGACGAAAATTTCAACTCGACCTTTGAGCACGATGTACATGCCGACGCCGGATTCGCCCTGACGAAAGATGGGTTCGCCGCCGTGATACTTTCGCAAGTGGACGATGCTCTCGACAAATTTCAATTCACGGTCCGAGAGGTCTTGAAACAGGATGTTCTCGCGAAGGGCGCGGTGGATGTCGTCGACTTTGCCCTGCTTGCGGAAAATATTATCCCAGAGAAAGTTCATGACTCCGCCTTCATCGGTTGGACCGTGTCGCTCGTTGCGAACACGGCGCGTTTCGGGATCCAACCCGTGGCGCCACCGGGATATGTGACTTGCGCCCAATCGCCGGTCGACTGTTTCACGATGACCTCAAGACCTTCGTAAAGTTCGAAGAGGGGAGTGGCATCGGCCTCGGGCGACGAGCGTGCTTCGACTTTTTTCTCGACGATTGTTCCGCGAATCGTTTGTGAATCAACGGCTTTCGCTAACGTCGTGAGGGCGAAGAGTCCAAACAAAACTGCGCAGGCCGTTCCCAGAATCGGGAACGATGGCATCGGCTTTTCATCGAGCCTAGCCGATCGGCGAGCTCCCAAATGCCGGAGAAGGAGCCAGCCGGCCGCGAGGAAGAAAATCGATGTCACCAACAAAAATGCATCGATCGGAAAGTGGATGAGAACGCGTTCGCGGAACGTCTCCCACGACTCGACTTCGTGAGGAATTTCAGCGCGCTCAAGTTTAGTCTTCGCCCAAGTGACCGCACGATCGGCGGGAGAGTAACGAGGCGAGTGAGCTAATGCCTTGCGCCAGAGGCCGAGCGCGAAACCGGTGCGCCCTTCGCGCATCTCGACCATCCCGAGATTAAAAAGCAAGACGGGGTTTTCGGGTTCCATGTTGAGAGCATCTGTGAAAGCGGCCTTGGCTTTGGTGAGATCTTTTTTTTGAAATGCATCAACGCCGCTTTTGAAATGAGCTTCAGCCGTCGTGACTTCAGCACCGCGCGTAACGCACGTCCAAAGGACCGACACAGCAAAAACCAAGGGAAAAATAGCGTTAAAGCGCATACACTTGGATTTTAGAGCAACTAGGGGATTCTGCAAGCCGATTGAGGGCCAGCCTCGGCGGTGCTAGTCTCGAATCCTCACCCCTCATCGCGGCATCAGAAGGTGGATCATCATGTCTAAGTTAGTCGGCCGAACGATCGCGGAATCCTCAAAAATCGAGAGTCTCATCAACGAGCTCGTCCATGAAGTGTCGAAGCTCGAAGAGGGGATCACGACGGCACGCGCTCCCCAAGACGCGCACGTCGACAATGGTAAAAAGCAATTTGATGAAATCGGCAAGTATCGCGGTCGCCCGCTCTTCTATCCCTTTCTCGGAACGGGCGCGGGTCGTGGTCCTTACGTCGAAGTAGAAGACGGAAGCGTGAAGCTTGATCTCGTCAACGGGATTGGCGTGCACATCTTCGGGCACGGTCATCCGAAAATGCGTGCGGCCGCGGTTCGCGGTGCCCTCTCTGACGTCGTCATGCAGGGGAACCTTGAGCCGAATCATGAATACGCGATCGTCGGAAAACGCATGGTGGAGCTTGCCTCGCGCAAGAGCCGATTGAAGTACTGCTGGCTCACGACATGCGGAACGATGGCGAACGAAAACGCGCTCAAAATCGCGCGTCAGAAAAACACGCCGGCTCGTCTCGTGCTCGCGATGGAGAATTCATTCGCGGGTCGTTCGACGATGATGGCTGAAGTGACCGACAACCCCGCTTACCGCCAAGGTCTTCCGGTCTACAACGAAGTCTTGCGCGTTCCCTTCTATAAGCCGGGTGATCCAAAGTCAGCTGACGTGGCGCTTCGCCGCTTAAAAGAGCATGTGGCGGCGAACGAGAAAAACATTTCTTGTTTTGTTTTCGAGCCGATGCTCGGCGAGGGCGGATATCGTTACGCGCCTAAGGAGTACTTCGTTCCGATGCTCGAGTTCTGCAAAGAAAAAGGCATTGCCGTTTGGGCCGATGAGGTTCAGACCTTCATGCGTACGGGTGAACTCTTCGCTTTCGAAACTCTCGATATCGGAAAGTACATCGACATCTGCACGGTTGCGAAGACTCTGCAAACGGGCGCTCTTCTCTACACGGAAGAATACAATCCTCAACCTGGTCTCGTCGCCGGAACGTTCTCGGGCGGCTCGAGCGCGCTGGCGGCCGGCCTTGAGGCCTTGCGCATGATCACGGAAGAGGGATACCTCGGACCGAGTGGAAAGATCGCAAAGATCCACAACGATTTCGTCGGCATGTTGAACCGTTTGAACGAGACGACTTGCAAGGGTCTCTTGCGTGAAGCTGGCGGCCTTGGCTTGATGGTGGCGGTGACGCCGCTCGACGGTTCAAAAGACAACGTCACGAAGCTTCTCTATCAACTCTACAAAAACGGTATGATCGCTTTCTCTTGCGGCCGTGATCCTTATCGTCTTCGTTTCCTTCTTCCTGCGGTGATGGAAACTAAGGATATCGAGCTCGCGGGCCAGATTCTCGAGAAGTCGATTCTCGAGATGGCTTAAGGCCGGGGAGCCGCGAGTCGTGAATTTTCTCGAGGCCTGCCGCAAATTCATTGAGATTGATTCCACTCCGCTCGTTGGATCGCTGGAAATCGCTCAATACGCGGCGGAACTCTGTCGCAAGGCGGGCCTTCACGTCGAGATTCAGAACGAGACTTTCAATGGACTCGACCAAGCGAACGTGATCGCGAGACCTATTGCGTTTCGTCCTGAAAACGAATTGCTTCTCGAGACTCATCTCGACACCGCGGATCCGGGAACTTACGCGCACTGGACGAGAACGGGCGCAAACCCTTTTAACGCCAGTATTTACCAGGACACGATTTTCGGTTTGGGCGCGGCCGATACGAAGCTCGATTTTTTATGTAAGCTCGAAGCCGCACGTCAGGTCATGGAGGCCGCGGGAGCGAGTGGGGCCTCGTGGCGCCTGCCCTTTGTTCTCGTCGGAACGTTTGGCGAAGAAGAAGGAATGCCTGGAGCGATCAAGCTGATCCGCAAAAAAAAGATCAGCGCAAAGATGGCGCTCGTCGGAGAGCCCACGGAATTGAACTTGATTCACGCGGGGAAAGGCTTCGCTGGGGTTGAAATCGAGATTCCGTTCTCCGAAGAGGAAAAGGATTTCCGCGCGCAACACGACCGGGGAGATGGTACGACGACGCAGAGTCGCGTGTTCATCGGAAAAGCCGCGCATAGCTCCGTTCCTCAAACGGGAGAGAGCGCGATCTCCAAAATGCTCGATTACATGACTAAGCTTCCCGAGGGAATCGCGGTCATGGAGATCGAGGGTGGAATCAGCGCGAATACGGTGCCCGCTCACGCCGTGCTCGAGATCGACATGGTCGGGGCGCTGAAGGAGTCGATCGGCTCAAAGATCACGCGAATTTTTAAGGCGATCTCCGATGTCGAAAAAAGATTTCGTCATTATCCCGATGGTGAATTCGATCCGCCTGAGCCGACTCTGAATATCGGCATGATTCGTAGTTTTGAGGATCACATCAAGATCGGCGGCTGCGTAAGGCTTCCGCCGACGGTGAGCGACGCCATTTACGAGGAGTGGATGGGTATTCTCAAGAAAGCCTGCACGGACGTGGATGCGGTCTTTCGCGTCACGGATTACAAGCAGCCTTTTCGCACGCCGGATTCAGAGGAGATCGTTCGGGTTTGTACGGAGGAACTCGAAAAAATGGGCCACCAGCCCGTTTGGCGCACGCAAGCCGTCGCCAATGAAGCGAATGTGTTTAGCCGATTCGGGATCGCCTGCGTCGTGATCGGCCCGGGGCGGGGTGTCGGCAATTCCCATGCGCCCAATGAACGTGTTAAAATAGAAGAACTGAACGCCGCTATCCGGTTTTACCGAGGTGTTCTAGAAAGAGTTTGTTTATGAAATTTCTGATCCGAAGCGTGCGACTCAATGACTTAAAAGGTCTGCACGATCTCGCGAGTCAGTTTGGCCTTTTAAACTTGCCGGCTGATCGCAAGATCCTGACGGAGAAAATCGAACGTAGCGTGGCCTCCTTTGCGGGAGAACTTCCGAAGAAAGATGCCGAATACCTCTTTGTGGTTGAAGACCTCGAGATGGAAACCGTTGTCGGAAGCTCTTTGATCCTCGCCAAGCACGGCACGGACGATGTTCCTCACTATTACTTCAAGCTCGTGAAGAAGAACCGTTTCAGTGAAGATCTCGGCATCGGCTTCATCCACCAAGTTTTACAGCTCAAAGAAGATACCGATGGACCCACCGAGATCGGCGGGCTTCTCATCGATCGGAGCTACCGTCGTCGTCCCGAAAAGCTCGGCAAGCAAATCAGCCTCGTTCGCTTTTTATACATGGGCATGGCGCCCAGTGAATTCGAGCCACGTGTGCTTTGCGAACTGACTCCTCCGCTCGGTGAAGGAGGACGCAGCGAATTCTGGGAAGCGCTCGGGCGCAGGTTCACGGGTCTACCGTATCAAGAGGCGGATTTGATCAGCCAAAGAAACAAAGAGTTCATCAGCAGCCTCTTTCCGGAAGAAGAGATTTACCTGACTCTCCTCGATTCGAGGGCGAGACTCGTTTTGGGCCGTGTCGGTGACGAGACGAGACCCGCACAGCATCTCTTGGAGTCGATCGGCTTTAGCTATTTGCACGAAGTCGATCCGTTCGACGGCGGACCTCACTACGGCGCGAACCGCGAAGAGATCACGATCGTGAAAAACGGCCGATGGTCTCAGGCCGCGATCACCGAGAAGGGGCCATTCAACGACCGTGCTTTGGTCGGGTTTAAGCGAGACGGAGAGTTCCGTGCGATTTTTACGGCTTATGATAGGTCAGTGAGTGGTGGATCCGACAGCATCTCGTTACCGGCAGCTTCCGCGAAAGCGTTGGACATCGAGGGCGGAGAGAAAGTCTTTTACTCAAAAATCTGAGAGGCAACCATGAGCGAACGCAAACCCATTTCTTTTCTTGGCGATTACATCGACG
>SXSP01000034.1 GCA_005792225.1 Bdellovibrionales bacterium
GATCCTTTAAACTATTCAGGTCGCGACCACGAAGCTCATCTTGAACATGATCGAGCGCATAAAGGTGAACGAATGACGAGGTAAGATCTTCGTCGCTGAGTTCCCCCTGAAGTTCCTCAAACGTAAACGTGGCCTTCTTCGAGTAAAGCGCACGCCCAAAACTTTTTTGCATATAGTGCGCAAGTTCGCCGCTAACGTTAGCGATCGGGAACTTGAGAAACACGGAACGACTGTCTTCAAATCTCTGGAAGAGGCTCCAAGCCATCGGCTCCTGAATTTGCCATGTGTCGCCAGTCTTCTTTAATAGAACCGGAAGCACCGGATATCCCGGGCGAAAGAACACGAACGCCAAGTTCCCATGCTGGATGATCTGGTCGACGCCAGCTCTTTGCATCATCCGGGAGTTGCGGAAGAGCTGAAAACTTGTCTGCGGTATGAGGGCCCGAAAGAACTGGCTCTCAATACTTAGAAGACCCTCCGGTGGATCACTCCAACCATTCGATAGGCTCTCCATGTATTCATCGATCGCGCGTTTTAGGGTTCGTGGGCCTTGAGCTTCGCTCGAAGATTTTCGCGACTCGCGGAGCAGCTGCTGGCGACTCTTCTCATAGTTGCCCGCGCTCACCCCCGCTCCCCCGGATAGAAAGCGAAATGCAACCGCCGAAGGCATTCCGCCACCTTGTTCTTCGATCGCGATGTTGAGGGTATTTATCAGTTCCGCCCAGAAATCCTGGTACCGGTCCGCGAAAGTAAAGCTCTTGGCGGCAAGCTCAAGTTCTTTGACCTTTAAATCCGGGAGCACGCCCTCGAGAGCGTAGCCGATTTCAATCTTAAGTCGTGTCTCTTGAGGGTTAAAAACGTAGAGGATACCTCGGCCTTGAGTTTCTCTTCCAACTCCGAGTTCGTCGAACCAGCGCGCCGCCAACTTCTCAATGGCATCTTCCGCGGTGAGTTCGTTTGTTATCACGACCGCGTGTTGAACTCCTGTTCTTCGAAACGAAGCGAGAATACTCAGTCGAATCGACTCGTCAAAGCGGCGGTCACTCGTTTGGTTGATAAAGACGTATTTGTGACCTGGACGGCTCGCTCCCCTTGAAAGCATCCAAAAAACAAACCCGGCGCCTCCGATGACAAAAACTAGAACCAGGATCTTACGGGCCATCGTAATTTCCGAAAATCATTTTTCTCTTCCGGTCTTTTTCGTAGCTTAAAAGGAAAGGGGCCTGCTCGACTTGATTCAGTCCCATGATCATCTTGTCTTGACCCCGGTTCTTGAAGATGAGGAGCGGGGATTCTTCAGCTCCGATGGACCGCATGAGTTGAATCATTTGGCCTTGTTTATCCTGCAGGCCGAAATGCGAGGTCCCGTCGGGATAAAGTCCCATCGCGATACGTGCCTTGCCTTTTTCATCAAGGAACCACATTCCGGGCGGTCCCTCCTTTGCGAATCCCACCTGAACTCGCAGACGTCCTTGGGAATCCACGAGGTTGAGACCACTCACCGTGAGAACATTGTGATCCTTAGCCCCAGCACTTTCGATGAAAAAGGGATGGGAAAAATGAAAAAATGCTGCACCTAAAAAGCCGAAGACGAGCGAACGAATTTCTGTTTTCATAACTTTAGCGTAATCAAGCCGGGATCGACACGCCAGCTTGAATGCGAGACTTCACAAGAAACAGAGGTGAACCATGATTTCGCATCTCTCCGTCGGATCAAACGACATCGCGCGGGCCAAGAGGTTTTACGGGCCTCTCATGGAGCTTCTCGGAATGCGCGTGATTAAAGACAGAACGACCGCCATCGATTACGGCGTGAGCACGTTCGCCTTCAGCATCGAGACGCCGGATGACGGAAAGCCAGCGACGCCAGGAAACGGAGTTCACATCGCCTTTGAGGCGCAGTCACGCGAGGTTGTAAACAAATTCCATGAGCTCGCACTTCAAAACGGCGGGCGTGATGGCGGGCGCCCGGGCCTTCGACCGAAGTACGATGCCAATTATTACGCGGCCGTCGTCGTTGATCCCGATGGAAATAAGATAGAGGCAGTCACATTCGTTTCACGCTGATTTCCGGCGAGCAATCGAGGTCGAACGATGGAAATTCAATGCGAATGCGGGACTTTTCGGGCTGAGCTCACGGGCTTTCCGAAAAACACTCCCGGCCGATTCTTTTGTTACTGCGACGACTGCCAGACATACATGCATTTTCTCGATCGTGCCGACCTCATGGATGAGGCTGGTGGCTGCGAAATCGTGCCGGTTTACCCTTCCGAAATGAAGTTTACCCAGGGAAGCGAAAGCCTGAAATGCGTGCGGCTTTCGTCTAAAGGTCTCTATCGGTGGACGACGACCTGTTGTAAGACTCCCATCTTAAACACGAGCCCAGGGATGCCCTGGCTCGGCGTCGCCTCGCGGGTTTACACGGTGAAGGACCCAACCTTCCTTCAAAGGACACTCGGCGAAGTCCGCTGCCGGATCGAAGGACGTTTCGCACGCGGCACTCCTCCTCCCGGCACGAGCGAGAAGGCGACCTTCAAGGATTTTTTAAAGTTGATCCCATTCCTGCTGAAGGGCGTGATCAAGAGAAAAGGGCGAAACTCACCCTTCTTTAAATCGGACGGGAAAACCCCGATCGTAACTCCCTACGTCCTCACGATCGAGGAACGAAACGCAATTCGTACAAGGCTCGGATTCCAGAAAAAATGACGAGGCTTCAAGAGATTCTAGGGCTGAAGTTTCCCTTGATCGTCGCCCCGATGGCCGGTGGCCCTTCATCGCCCGATCTTGTCTGCGCGGCATCCGAGAGCGGGGCCTTGGGCTCGATTGGCGCGGCGTATTCGTCTCCCTCAGAAATCCACGGCTTTGTAAACAATTTAAGTTTGAAGACGCAAAAGCCGTTTGCGATCAATCTCTTCGTGCCTCATGAGTCGCCGAATTTGTCGCCGGATCAAATACGAGACGCAATCGCGGCAACTCAGATATTTCGCGAAGAGCTCAGTCTCCCGCAGCCCGTTCTCACTCCTCCCTTCGAGGAGGATTTCGATGCGCAGTTCGAAACCGTTCTCTCTTTAAAACCACGAGTTCTGAGTTTCGTCTTCGGAACCTTAAAGGAGCAATACATCGGAGCCGCCCACGATCAGGGCCTTATTTTGATCGGGACGGCAACGACTCCCGAAGAGGCGCTCGAGTTAAAGGATTCCGGAGTCGACGCGATCGTTCTTCAAGGCGTCGAGGCCGGCGGTCACCGCGGGATCTTTAATCCCAATGCTCCTGATCCCGGCATTCCTCTTTCCGCCCTCCTGCGTGAAACGAAAAAGAAAGTGAAAGTCCCGCTGATTGCTGCCGGAGGCATCATGACCTCGCATGACATTCACGTCGCCCTTCAACTGGGTGCAGATGCCGTGCAGATGGGAACCGCCTTCATGGCAACAAAAGAAGCGGGAACGCCCGCACCATTTCGAGAAAAACTCTTGGATTCACCGCAGCGGCAAACAAAACTCACCCGCGCTTTCTCAGGAAGGCTCGCCCGCGGCATTCCAAACCGCTTTATGCGCGAGCTCGATTCGCATCCTCACGCCATCTTGCCCTTTCCGGCACAAAACATATTTACGCGCGATATTCGAAGTGCCTCGCAAAGGGCTGGCTGGCCCGATCATCTCTCACTCTGGTGCGGGACGGGAGCCGGAGATCTCTGGACCGGTTCGGCACGTGATCTCATCGCTCAATTGTTTTGTTGATTCGGCCCATGGTCGAGTCCAGAACACCGATCTTCCAATTTGAGAACCTCATTTTTGGTTCGCGGATGATGTCCGTTTTTCCGATAAAAAGGGTATGAACTTGAAGCTCCCGAAGCGCGCCATTCGTGCGAATTTTAGCTTGTACTCCGCAACGTTCACGTTGATCGTCGGCGTTCTCGTTTGGGTTGGTTGGCACTTCGAGATTCCGACACTCAAGTCTGTGCTTCCCGGATTCATCTCGATGAAGGTTAACACGGCTCTCGCACTCCTCTCTTTCGCATCGGCCCAGCTTCTATTGAGCATTGAATTCCGAAACCCCGCCGTGAGCCGTCGACTCGCCCTCGTCCCGACCGTCTTCGCATGCCTGATCGCCGGGGCGACTCTTGCGCAGTACGTTTTCCAGCTCAACTTCGGCATCGACGAGTTTCTTTATCGAGACATCGACGGAATCGGAAAACGCTATCCCCCGGGTCGTCTCGCGCCGATCACCTCGATCGCCTTTCTGTTCATGGGCGCGGGAATCCTGTTAGGATTCGGCACCGGCTTCGGTTTCAACGGTCTCAGACGAAAAGCCTACCGCGTTTCGCAGACATTCTTCATTGTCGTAGCGCTGATCGCCTTCCAAGCACTCGTGAGTTATTCTTTAGGAATTGAGACAACGTTCGGCATCGCGGCCCACACGCGAATTGCCCTTCACACGGCTCTCTGCCTCATCGCTCTGAGCGCCGGGTTTCTCTCGCTCCTTCGCGACGAGGGGTTTCTTCGCGTCATCTCCGCTGACACGCCTGGCGGAGCGCTCGCACGCCGCCTCATCTTTGCGTCGATCTTCGTTCCCCCGTTCGTCAACTATCTCGACACGCTCGGCGTGAAGGCCAGCCTCTACGACTCGGACTTCAGCGTCCTCTTGCGCGTTCTCGCGAGCGTCATCTTTTTCTTAATCATGGTTCTGCGTACCAGTGAGACGCTCCACCGCTCAGAGGAAGCCCGCGCCCAGAAAGAAGCCGAAGGTCAACGTCTACGGGCCGAGCAACAAGCCGCCCTCGCAAGAGAGGAAACCGAAAAGAAACTTCGTGCCGAACTCATCGAAGCGAAGAGTCGTGCCGAACGCGCAGTCGGAGCGAAAGCGGAGTTCCTCGCGAACATGAGTCACGAAATCCGCACTCCTCTGAACGGCGTTGTCGGCATCTCGGATCTATTGGCGGAGACTCCGCTCAACGATCAGCAACGAAAGTACATCGAGACGCTTCGCACCTCGAGTACGGGCCTTCTCAGCATCATCAACGACATCCTCGATTTCTCGAAAATCGAAGCGAATAAACTCACCCTCGAAACCGTGAACTTCAACCTGAAGAATGTTGTCGTTAGTCAAATCGATCTTCTGCGCTCACGAGCGGAGCAAAAGGGTCTAGAGTTGCATGTTGAATTCGCCGATGACCTTCCTCATCACGTGGCGGGCGATCCGGGGCGCATCGGTCAGGTTCTTCTCAATCTCATCGGTAACTCGATTAAGTTTACTGAAAAGGGATCGGTTCGCGTCATGGTTGCCACGACGAACTATGACACTGACGACATCGTGGCGAAGTTTTCCATCGTCGATACGGGAATCGGAATTCCCGCGGAGGCGCAGGCAAAGCTTTTCCATCCCTTCGTACAAGCCGATAACTCGACTTCGCGCAAGTTCGGCGGAACGGGCTTGGGCCTTTCTATCTGCCGCAACTTGGTGGAATTGATGGGCGGGCGAATCGGCGTCGTCAGCGAGGGACGCGGCGGTTCTACGTTTTGGTTCACGCTTCAATTGAAACGCGTCAATCAAATGCGAGCGGAGAGAGCCGGCGAAACATTGAGCGTCGCGAGTCTCCCCGTTAACTCCGACGGGAAGAAGTTGCGCGTTTTGGTCGCTGAGGACAACGTCACAAATCAGATGATCGTGATGGCGCACCTGAAGGCACTCAACGTCGAAAGTCAGGCCGTTGCAAATGGGTTGGAGGTTCTCTCAGCACTGAAGATTGGAGAATACGATCTCATTTTGATGGACTGCCAAATGCCTGAAATGGATGGCTACCAAGCGACCGCGCGCATCCGTGAACTCGAAAAAGAAACGGGATCCCACATTCCCATCATCGCTCTTACGGCAAATGCAATGAAGGAAGATGAAGAACGATGCCTCAAAGCCGGCATGGATGACTACCTCTCAAAACCCTTTAAGCGAGAAGCCTTCGCGGAAAAATTGAGCCGATGGCTCAACGGCAAATCGAAAGCCGCATAAAAAATCCGGGCTGCCTCTTCAGCAAGCCCGGTCATACAAATTCGCAGCAGTCAGACTGAAGCGAATTAACGAAGCGCGATCAACGATGCGATCAAGAGCGAAACGACGCTCATCACCTTGATCAAGATTGCCACGGCGGGACCTGATGTATCCTTAAAGGGATCGCCAACCATGTCGCCGATCACGGCCGCCTTGTGAACGTCAGAGCCTTTTTTGTGGCCGGGTAAACCGCCCTTTTCGATGAACTTCTTCGCGTTATCCCAGGCGCCGCCGGCGTTCGCCATGAAGAGCGAAAGAGTTGCGCCGACCGCGAGCGAACCCACGAGAGTTCCTGCGAGAGCCGCAGGGCCCATCGTGAAACCAATCGCCGGAGGAACGACGACGGCAACGATACCCGGAAGGATCATCTCTTTCAGTGCCGACTTCGTCGCGATATCAACGATCCGATCGGGCTGAGGCTCCGCTTTGAGTTCCATGAGGCCCGGAATTTCGCGGAACTGGCGACCAATCTCTTCAACGATCGCGCCTGCAGCACGGCCGACAGCTACCATCGTCCACGCGCTCACGAGGAACGGCAAGATCGAGCCAATCAAAATGCCGATCAGAATATTCGGCTCCGTCACGACGAGGTTTAAGGGGGCAAGACCTGCCACTTGGCGGGCGTGGTTCACTTCAGCGTTGTAAGCCGAAAAGAGCGCCATCACCGTGAGGATCGCTGATCCGATGGCGAATCCTTTTCCGATTGCGGCCGTTGTGTTCCCGACGGCGTCGAGCTCATCCGTGATCGCACGAACATCGGGACCGAGACCCGACATTTCAGAAATTCCACCCGCGTTATCCGAGATCGGACCGTACGCATCGACCGTCATGACGATCGCGGTCCCCGCGAGCATTCCGACGGCCGCCATCGCGATTCCGTAGAGACCGAGGTAGTGGTTCGAAATCCAAGCGGAGCCCGCGATCACGATCATCGGGATTGCCGTCGATTCCATACCAACCGCGAGACCACGAATGAGGTTCGTGCCTGCACCGGTTTTTGCTGCTTCCGCGATCTTTTTAACCGGCGACGCCGAAGTATAGAAATCCGTAACGAGACCGATCACCGCACCTGCAATCGCACCAACACCGATCGCGATGGTGACGTCTTGAGTCACTCCGAGCATGGGCATCAAGACCGCGGAGATTCCGGTCAAAGCAATCGCCGGGAAGATGAGGGCGATACGAAGGACCATCGCCGGATTCATGTTTTTCAACATGCGCGTTACGAAGATGCCGACGATGCTGACCGCGAGACCGACGGCCGACAGGAAAAGCGGAAGCAGAACGCCCATGAGCTTCTGCGATTCGAGCGAGGCACCGCTGTCGAGAAGCAACTTAGGAGCATTGTCGACCGTCGCCGCCATCGCAAGCGCCATGGCCGCGACAATCGAGGCAACCATCGACTCATAGATGTCAGCGCCCATGCCGGCAACGTCACCTACGTTGTCGCCCACGTTGTCGGCGATAACGCCCGGGTTGCGCGGGTCATCTTCGGGGATATTTTCGATCACCTTACCTGCGACGTCGGAACCGACGTCAGCGGCCTTCGTGTAAATGCCGCCGCCGATCCGCGCGAAGAGCGCGATCGAGCTCGCGCCGACCGCGAACGCATGGAGAACGGTGCCAAGATTCGAACGATCCGCGTAGAACCAGTAAACGGCGACCATTCCGATCAGACCGAGAGAGGCCACCGCAAGACCCATCACCGCTCCACCATCGAGCGCGACGAGGAGAGCGGCCGACTTCACCCGCGAAGTCGCGGCTTGCGCCGTCTTAACGTTCGCGAAAGTTGCGGCTTTCATTCCGAAGAACCCCGCCAAGAGGCTCAAGAACGCACCGAGAACGAAACAGATCGCCGCGTCCCAACCAAGACTCAATCCGAGAACAACCGCGACAACCACGCAGTAAACGACCAAGACCTTATATTGACGGAACAAGAACGCCATCGCGCCTTCACGGATGTAACCGGCAATGCGATTCATCGTATCGTTTCCGTTCGGGAGGAGCTTCGTCTTGATGTAAAGACCGAGCGCCATTAACAGGCCGAGAACCCCGAACACGAGGGGTGAAAACACGAGCGTAGAATTCATGGACATGGTGACTTCGTCTCCTGCAGGAATCGTCGTAACTTTATGGAATTGAGACGGTTATCGGTTTTACGGCGAGAGGTCAACGAAAGCGGCTTAAGACGGAGGATGACGCGCGGCAAAATTCATGATCATGGCGCGCGTCGCGCGCGTTCGAACGCCAGGGTTCGTTCGATTCCGTCATCGTATGGTGTTTTTCTGAGCTCCGGGATGAGGCGCCTCAAGGCTTCATCGTAGACAAAGAGGGGCTCCGTCATGAGGTAATGCATTTCGACGAATTCTCGCATGAAGGGATTAAAGAGCCCAAGGAGCCGGAGCGTCCAAAGTCCGGCAACGCGGAGTTTGAGTTTCGATCCTGCACGTTTGAAAATCTTCTCCGAAAATTCTTTGACCGTGATGAATCCAGCGCCGCCGATGTTCCAACCCTTTCCGTAGGCCGCATCAACCTGCGAAAGTTGATAGAGCGTTCTCGCAAGGTCGGGAACATAGATAAACTCGTGAGGTTTATCGATGGGTCCGATGACATCCGCCGTCTTTCCCTTCACCGCCGCATCGAACACGCGGTAGAGCATGCTCAGCGGAGAGTCGCCCCCATAGAAATCGGGAGCGCGGAGGATCGTCACTTGCATTCCGTTTTTCCCGTGCGCGCCGAGCACAATGTCTTCTTGCTCTTTTCGCATTCGGCCTTTGAACGTATGCGGCTCTCGCGGATGATCTTCCGTGATGC
>SXSP01000297.1 GCA_005792225.1 Bdellovibrionales bacterium
CTCACGCGGTTAGGAACTCGTAATTCACTCGTGTCTTCGATGATAAGGGTTCGCTCTCGCTCGGAGAGCGTCGCTAAACATGCATTAAGGACCGAAGTTTTTCCGGAGCCGGTGCCTCCGACGACCAGAAAATTCTTCCTTCCGCCCACGAGGTCTTCGAGAGCGTGGAGGGCTTCGGGCCTTGCCCAGTTTCTGGCCGCTAAGCCAGCGAGGGTCCACGGGGTTGAGGCGTGCTTTCTTAAGGTCACGACGACGTTTGCGCCTGAAGCCGGGGGAATCGCGAGGTGAATTCGACAGCCGCGCCAGTGTCCATCCGCGAAAGGACAATCAAGACTCGCCTGAATGCCCGCCTCGCGACTCATTCGCGCGACGAAGTTTCGGTAGGTGAGAGCAGATAGGAACCGGTCCTGCCATTCTTCGAGTTGCCCGTTTTTCTCAATCCAAATCGAGTCGGGTCCATTCACGATAATTTCGGTGACTTCCGGATCCGAGAAGAGGCGCTCCAAGGGGCCCGCGCCGAAGTACTCGCTCTGCATGCGTTCGTGAGCTTCGCCGGATGTAGCGCAGGCGCGCGAGATGATCTCGCGAACTCGCTCTTCACCCTCGAGCGCCCCGTTTCGACCGGGAAGTGTGTGCGGATCGACGGGTGGAAGTCGTTCGATGGCGCTTACGATTTCGTTATTGAGTTCTAAGAGTTCAGCGCCCATCAGCTCTCCTCTTCGCCAGGTTTTGCGATCTCAGGGGTCACGAACACGACGAGTTCCGTTTTTCTTTCCTGAAAGTTCTTGCTCGAGAAGAGCGGACCAAGAATCGGGACTTGGCCTAAGACGGGCAGCCCCGATGAGCTCTCGGTCACGACGTTTCGGAGAAGGCCCGAGAGTGCGATCGTGCGAGGACCCGTGAGGTCAAAATGCGACTCAATTCGATTTGTTTTGATGCCGGGAATGCCGTCGACGGAAGGACCGCCGATGTCGGAAACTTCGGTTTCAAGCGCGATGCTCATGCGGCCCGACGCATCCGCCAGCGGTCTGATGATGAGGACCACGCCGTACTGTTTCCAGATAACGTCGTTTCGCTTAACGCTGACGATCTTGATCGGAAACTCTCCTCCCGCGATGAACTTGGCCTCCTTACCCGAGCGGCAGAGAAGTGTCGGAGAAGCGAGCACCCGCCCAGCGCTACTCGTTTCAAGCGCTTGAAGATCCACCGCCAGTTCTTTCGTCAGCTGCGTATTTGGAAGAAGCTGAGCATTGACCGAGTCCGGCCATTTCACTCCGTATTGGAGGGCCTTTTGGCGATCCACTTCGGCGACGATAATTCGAACCCGCACCATCGGTTCAAGACTGAGAGCGCCGGGACTTCCCTCGACGTTAAACCCGTAAGGAGCGAGAACGTCTTGAACTCTCTTTTTTAAATCCGCTGGTGAAGCGGGGATGAGGGCGCTGGCTGAACCCTGGACTTCGAGCGCGACTTCGGGAATAGATGCCGCACGCAGTTTCGTTTTGAAAGCCTCGAGCGCCTTGATTCTCATCTCGGGCTCGAGTTCGGCCGCGAACTGGTAAGCGGCTCGAGGGCTCATCGATTGCGCCGCGCGACCGAGATCGGCCCAATCCTCCCAACGAAGAAGGCGTCCGCGAATCCAAAGTGCCTTCCCATCGTACGTGAGGTTGAGCCCTCGCTTGCCTTCAAGGGCTCGGGAGAGTTGCGAATGTAGGGCCGCGAGGTCTGAGTTGACGACGTGGACTGGGATTTCTCGCGAGCCAATGCGTAGCTCGGTTGAACCCCGTTTTTTCGCGACGACGCGAATGCGGCGTCCGCGATCTGACACCCGTATGATGCTCCCGTTGGCGACGGTGATCGACTCTCCCGGGTGGGTGTCGACGTCAAGAAAGCGACCGGGTGCGAGAATGATTTCGTTGGCGTTAACGATTGGTGCGAGCAGTAAAATGAAGAGGGTGAGGATTCGATTCATGCCCGCTACCATCTGCAAGGTGCGGGCAATCGTCAGATCAAAGCCATTGAGAAAAGAGGATTACGTCCGACCGCCTTTCGGACTAACGGGCCATCCACCGGTCAAGCGACCGAAAGGTCTCTTGAGCTGCCTGGGCGGCATCCCGATGAAAACTTGGGTTTCCCGAATCGACATCGTTTAAGAACGTAAGGAAGCTCTTCCAGTTTTCAGAGACATCGGGTGACTCAAAAAAATTTAAGCAAGCCGGGCGGGTGAAAGGGAGCGCGCGAAGATGTTTTGCAATCAACTTTCCGCCTAAGTTCGAGCCCTCGAGGACGTAAAGGACCCCAACGAACTCTGCGAGTTTTGTGTGCGGCGGAAGTGCTTCGCATCGGGGAAGACTTTCGATTTCGGAAATCTCGAGCCCGAGCGTTTGAAGATCCAACCGCAGGCGCTCAGATCGCATCCGCGCCGCAAAAGCCGGAACGCGATTCACAAATTCGGCAAGATTCGACAAATCTTTTTCGAGCGGTTGAAAGAATCCGAAATATCGCTCCAGGATTCGTCGGTATTCGGCTTCCGAGAGATCCTGCGCGAGTAAGCGAGCCAACGTTGGGTTCGCTTCAATCGATTCATGGGCTTGTGCGGTACTCGCCCGCAGATGCTCTCGCAACGTCATTTTGCGCAACATAACACGGGCAAAGCGAAAAGTGCACGTGGAGTTATCGGAGCGAGAAGTAATCGATGTCGAACTCGCTACCTTCGAATTCAAACCTGAGTACGCGCCGACCGGCCGGGAGAAGGATGGTTGACGTCACGTTCTCGAAGTTGTCCCAAACATCGAGGTCGGGAACCGAGACGGTCGTGGTTTTCACGCCATCAACATAGACATGGATCCGACTTGTCCTGATGGATGCGAGTCGGACCGTGAGGTTATAGGATCTCGATTCCGCCACGTTCACCGTATACACGAGCCATTCGCCGTTATCGATGTAACCGACTGAGTACCCACAGCTCTCGCCGTGATTGAAGCAGCGAACGACGTCCACATCTCCACGCCGGTAGGAGTAACTTTCTTCCACGCCATCTGTCGTATCGAAGTAGGCTTTGCCGGGCCCGCCGAGATCGTAGTCCTCGGCGGGAATTACGCCGGGAATGGAAAACGGTTCTGAATGATAAGGCGTAGTGACAG
>SXSP01000298.1 GCA_005792225.1 Bdellovibrionales bacterium
AAGCTTTGGAGAGTTTCTTCTGCAGATTAGAACCGACAACTGATTTGCTTCCTCCGAAATTCCAGAGATATCTCTGGAGAGCCTGCAAATTGTCGGGATCCGGCTCTTCGTGAACGCGGTAGATGCCGGGAATGCCACGTTCTTCCATGAATCGAGCCGTGCAGATGTTCGTGACGAGCATCAACTCTTCGATCAATCGGTGAGCAAAAAGACGCTCAGACTTGATGACGTCGATCGATTCACCCGTGGAATCAACAACGACTTGAGTCTCGGGAATCTCGAGATCCAGCGAACCCTCACGGAACCTCTTCGCCATCAAAATTTTTGCGAGATCCGCGGCGCGAAGAATGTTCTCTTCCACATGTCGGAATTTTTGAAGAGCGCCAACTCTCTGAATGGGAGTTCCCGTCGCGTGGGCGTCGATGACTTCCTGGGCCTCGCCGTAGGTGACGCGGGCTTTAGACTCCATGACGGCTTCGAAGAAGCGGTAACTCTCAACTTCACCGTTGAAGTTAATGCGCATATCGCAAGCAAAACAAAGCCTGTTGACGTGCGGATTCAAAGAACAAAGTTCGTTCGAAAGCTCCTCGGGCAACATCGGTACGACGAAATTCGGGAAGTATGTGCTCGTTCCACGCTCGTAAGCTTCTTGGTCGAGCGGAGTTCCCGGCTTCACGTAATGGCTGACGTCGGCAATCGCGACGATCAGATGAAAGCCACCGTCGGTTTCTTCGACAAAAATCGCGTCGTCGAAATCGCGAGCCGTCGCACCGTCGATGGTAATCAACGGAATTTGCGTGAGGTCTTCGCGCCCCTTCATCTCCGATTCAGTGACTTTGCCGCCGAATTTTCTCGCTTCGCCAATCGCGAGCGCTGAGAACTCACTCGGTATCCCCTGCTGGTGAACGACCCGGATCACGTCGTTGATCGGATTGTCGAGGTCTCCGATGATTCCGATGACCCGTCCCGTGAACTCATTATCGGGCCCGGGGTACTCAATCACTTCGGCGGCAACGACTTGCCCCTCTTGAGCACCCATCGAATCTTTCGTCGCGATGCGGAGATCCGCTCCCCAACCGCGGCCCTCATCGAGAATCACGCCGTACTTCTGATCGACCGGCAGAAACTTTCCGACGATGCTTTTATTCGCGCGCGAAAGAACGCGGGAAATTTCACCGGAGAGCCGGTCATCGTTGGAGCCCCGCTTCGGCTTGAAAACTTGAACTTCGACTCGATCGTTGGTCATCACGCCCAACATCGACTGACGAGAGATATAAACATCAGGATGCGAGGAATCGTCAGCAACCAAGAACCCGTAACCGTCAGGATGACGTTTTACGATTCCCTGCACGGAATGATCAGCCGGCTTCCCGCTCCGGTGACCGCGTCGATCTTCCGCGCCTTTTTGGTTGTAAGTTCCCGAAGCGCGTTCGCGAGGCCAACGAAAATTTGTCTCTTCACGAAGAGCCGGCTTTGGCTCGGGACGACGCGACGGCGGTGGCGTTTGAGCGCGAGTCTCTCTTGTCTCGGTCTGTCCTCCTCCGGGAGGCTGAAAGTTCATGATGTAAGTGAGCATCTTCGAAACTGTTGAAGGCTTTTTCGCCGCTTGCTCCGGCTCCTGATTGTCGCGCCGAGTTGAAACAGGCCGCTCCGGTGTGGGACCGGCAACTCGATTCTTGCGCCCACCCATTCCGAGCACTTCGCTCAGACTGCGTGCATTTCTGATGTCTTTTTTGGTTTTGCCATGCGAGCGGGATTTCGTCGGGCCTGAACCGCGTGACTCATCCGAACCTCGAGATTGTCTTGAATCCTGCTTCGCGTTTGGTTTGGGACCCTGACCGGTTCCCTGCTTTTGGCCCTTGCGGCCACCGCGGAAATTTTTTGCCATTGCTGCCTTTCTTGGCTGCGTTCTCTTGGCTGTCTTGAATGGCCAGCATAGTGCCGCCTAACTGGAACCTAGCACGCGCCCCTACCCCTGACAATCACCCCAAAAATCCACAGTTGATTTTAAATGCCCCATTCGTTAGTTTACCCGTTCTCGAGGATACCGTTATGCCCGGGTGGTGGAACTGGTAGACACGCGTGGTTCAGGTCCACGTTCCGAAAGGTAGTGCAGGTTCAAGTCCTGTCCCGGGTACCATCAAAATAAAAAAGGCTGCAGATGCGGCCTTTTTTATTTTGATGTACGAGGGACAGCCCTGGACCGGACTGCGAGGGCGTCAGACGCCGAAGGCGTTTGACGACACGCAGGAGCGAGCCGAACGCAGCGACTTGCGCGCAGTGAGGCGGAGCTCCCGAGGCCGAGTCGCCCCGCGGGCGGCCCGGTCGAGCCTGTCCGCGAGGAGCCCCGCCAAAGCCACCTAAACCAAACCTGTTTTCGTTCAAAACGAAATTTTAGTTCGCATCGCCCTTCGACTTTGGGCGGATCTTCGGATCAACTTCTTCCAAGACAAGCTCGACATTGTCGTAGCCTTCTTTCCTGTCGAGGACTTTAAATTTTGCGCCTGGTGGTATGAGCACTTCGTTTTCAGATTGAATCCCGGAATGCACGCCGATGAATCGCCCCGTTTTGCTGTGGATTACAAACTTCAAATTTCCCGAGAAACCCGAGGTTAAGGATGTGCTGGTGTAGGCTGGGAAGGAGATCATTTTTCCGACCTCAAATACTGCGAGTTGCTCGTTGGGAACGCTTGTGCCACGTTTGACAACGCCCTGATATCTTCGAAGTTTTTTGAGCGCGGAATTAAGAACCTCTACGACCGGTTGGGCAGCTTTCGCTTCCTCTCCCCCCTTTCGGAGCGCCAAGTTCAAGAGCTGATAGCCGATATTGGTATAATTAAGGAGGGCAGCTGCTTCGATAATGCTCATTCCACAACTGTTGTAACCTGTCCGCTTTAAAGTGGCCTTTAATTCGGGCAGCAACTGGTATTCATAGCTTTTAAGTTCTCGAACGTCGTTTGAAAATGTCGAGTTTTTTGCGTGGTTCTCGATTTTGTCTTTGATTCGACGGATCTCTGCCTCGAGCGAGGCGATTTGCTTAGCGTAAGATTCTAATGCTGCATCAAAGGAGCTGGGCGGTTCGACCGAAGCCGAGAAGCCGGAGAAAATCTTGAGAATTTCTGGGTCTTTCGAGTCGACACTCGCGTTCTCGAGCAATTGACGTTTTCTCTTGAGGTTTTCGAGCGATTTTTCTTCGGTTTGAATATAGGCTTGACCTATCGCTTTACGAGGATCGTTAAACAGCGTAGATTTTCCTTGGCCAGCCGACGTCGCGTCGGTATCCAATTTAAAAGAGGTATGCTGTTGGAGAGAGCCTAAAATTCCCTCTTTCGAATTCTCAATTTCCTCCTGAGCCATCTTTCGATTTAATTTGATCAGATTATTCATGATATAAACTTGTTCTTCATCTAGCACATCGCCTTTCGATGCAGCTCTAATGACCTTGAGTCTTTTTTCGGACCACTCTTTTCTATCCCGTTCAACTCTCTGGCTCGCAAGCGCGAGGGAAAGTTGATTTTCCGCTTTAGAAAGTTGGCTAGCGGGTGAGGAGATGCTCGCCGATTTTGATATGAATTTGACTGCAAATGGGGATCTGAATAAGGCCAGCTCGCGTTTGATTCGAGCTCTTTCCTCTTCAGCGCCGAGAGTTCCGACGAGAGAGCGAACTTGGTTAGCTGTGCCCGAGAGTCCAGCGGAGGCCGATAAGTTCTCTCCGATACACTCAGGGCACACGGATACTTCCAGCCGTGCCGCCGATGGCTTTGAGTCGAACGTTTGCGCGCAGAGCTGTTCGGCCGCCTGCCGAACACGATCCTTGTCTGAACCCGGGTCGGCAAAAGACAAGGTCGCGGCCGTGAGGCTGTTAAGAAGTAAAAATGTCGCGAGGCTCACGAGTTTTACTGCCCCGAATTCATTTTATCTTGCATGTGTTTTGAGGGCGGAGGGAGGTCGCGAGATTGATCGAAAATAGCGCGACCTTCGATAACTTTCTTGCGCTCTTCCTCGGTCAACTTAATTTGTTTTTCTGCCGGCTTTTTCGGGGACGCATTTTTCTTGGCCGCATGAGCGGGTTGAATCAAGAATAGGCTGAGAAGTGTGGTCGTGATTAGAGCTTTCATCGTGTATCTCCTTTTTGAAGGGGTCGGATTTTTGGGTCGATTTCGTCGAGGATGACCTCGACATCTCCATTCGATTCTTTGCGATCAAGGACTTTGAATTTTGCGCCGGGTGCGATGAGCACTTCGTCTTCGCCCTCGTAGTTTGAATGAACGCCGACGTACCTGCCAGTTTTGGAATGAATGACGAAGTTGAGGTTTCCTTTCCAGCCGCCCGACAATGAGGTACTTGTATAGGACGGGAAGGTAATAACCTTTCCGACCTGATAGGATTCGAGGTCCGCCTTCGGAACGGTGATGCCACGCTTGACCGGCCCCTTGTATCGGCTGAGCTTTTTGAGAGCTGCGTTCAGCACGTCGACCGCGGGCTTGACGGCTTCTGCCTTTGAGCCTCCTTCGCGGAGGTTGCGATTGATTTCCTCGTATCCGGATCCGGTGTAATAACGGATCATAGTCGCTTCCGCCACGCTCATACCGCAGGTTCTAAAATCGGCTCGGTCGATCATGTAAGAGAGGGCGGAAAGGATCTTCCGCTCCGTGTCTTCCAGTTCGGAAGCTAACGTCGGAGCGTCGAGATTCTCATTTTGAACTTTCTTTTCTTTGATCTTCTTCTCGAGCCATTGGATTTCCTTGGTATAGTTTAAGATTTCTTTTTCTAGGAAACCAATCTGACTATCGTACGATGCAAGATTTTTGAGATTGGAAAGCTCCGTAGCGTAAAACTCCAGGGTTGCCTGATCCGTTGAGCCCTCTAAAGCTTTTTTGGCTCTCGCCTGCTTCTTTTCAAGATCAACGACGTTCGCTTCATAAAGATCAACGTACTTTTG
>SXSP01000299.1 GCA_005792225.1 Bdellovibrionales bacterium
AGCGGAAGTTCAGTCCCCTTTTGTGTCTTAAAAAACCTCAGCATTCTTGCCTTTCTTCGGCTTCCGAGCCGAACATTTTCACTCCATAAAAATGAGTCCGAAAACTGAAATTGCAAGGCTTCAAAACGCCTCTCTAATCAAAAAATGATTATGTTTCACGCGCTCGCACGTGAGGGAGAACCCCGTGCGAAAACGCCTCGATGAACTCACGTTGCCCCGGCCCCACATTGTGCAAAACAATCTGCTTAAAACCGAGTGCTGCTGATTCGAGAATCCATTCCACGTGCTTCTCGAGAGAACTTGAGATCCGTACTGAGCTTTCAATTTTTTCGATGAGCTGTGCACGAGACATCTCGTCGATGTGACGCTGCAACTCCTGCGGGTTCTGTGCCTCTTCGGTTTGCTCGGGCTTTAAAGCGTTCGTCTTCCAGTGATCAAATGCATTTTGCCTTGCCACCTTCTCATCAGGATCCCACGAGACGTGGACTTGCAGGTGCATGGGTTTACCCTCCCCGCCTCCTCGCCGAAACGCTTCAAGGATGGGTTCGAGCTTCTCCTTTGGTTGATGAATGGTGACTAATCCGTCAGCCCATCCTCCGACCCATGCGGCAGTCTCGGGACTCAAAGCGGCACCGAAGAGTTTCGGAAAGACCCGGGGCTTCGACCAAAGTTTCGCGTCGCGAACGCGAAGAACTCCGTCGTCGCGATTGACGGTCTCTCCGCGAAATAGAGCGCGCATGACCTCCACGCTGGCAAACAAGCGCGCGTTTCTCGTCTTCTTGTCGGGCCATCCTTCGCCGACAATGTGCTCATTGAGATTTTGCCCGCTTCCGAGCGCGACCCACGAGAGTCGCTCGGGGAACATTTCACAGAGAGTCGCGATCGACTGTGCGAGCATCGTGGGGTGGTATCTCCACCCTCCGGGGATTCCTAGAGAACCAAACTCAATTCGGTTCGTCTTTGCGAGCGCGGCTCCCAACCATGACCAGGTTGCGGCCGACTGACCTTGAATTTCACTCCAAGGATTGTAGTGATCCGAAGTCATGATGCCTTGAAAGCCCGCTTTTTCAGCTAGGCTGGCGAGCTCCAAAGTTTTTGATGGGGCGAATTGTTCTTGAGAGCAATGAAAACCAATCAAGGGCACTTTTGAGCCTCCTCGTTTGGCGATCTACTCTGACGGAATTTGAAAAGGAAAGTTTGATTGCGAAATGCGAAGTTTGCGAAAGTTTCAACGTAATACCCCGGTGATGTTCAAAGCCAACACCGGAGTCTTTATGCACGGGCTCTTAGAGCGCGCGACACTTCGTCCAACCGAGAACGTTCAAGCTCACGGCACTTGGACCTTGTTCAACTGACGGATTCGATACGGGCGCCGTATCGAGAACCACGATTTCGATATAGTCCTCATCTTGATCGTTGCTCGAGTTTTGAACTTCGAAACCAAGCGTGTAGTACGTATCGACGAGGCCTTGATCAACCTTTTCGGTACGAACTTTGTGTTCCACGAGGCGAACGGCTTTAGATCCTGTCGCGCACTGATTCGTGATTGTTTGCTCGGCCACGCGAACAACGGACTCAGGCAAGGCCTGAGCCATAGGGAGGGAAAGGACGGTCACAAGGAAAAACATCGCAAGTTTCATGGATTTCTCCTGAATGGGTTTCGCCCTTGTACCAGAACCGCCCGCCCCCGCTGATCAAAAATCTGTTAGGACCTCTGAAGTCGTAAATATCGAGGGCGAGCCTGAAAATTCTTCCGGATTTAATGGTCGAGAGCCTTTACCAGCCATCTCTTAAACACCTGGGCCTCACTCACCTTCCCTGACCATCTAGCGCGATTGTACATCTTCATGGCTAGAGTCAGGACGTGATGCTGTCCCGCTCGATCCAGCAGGGCTTCGAACTCAAGGTACGCCTCGTGCAGGAGTCTCACGCTTGCAAGCGCCGTCGCGATGTCGCGATACCCGAGGCGTTTTCGAAAATGCTCCGAGTAGGCGTTCATGGGATGATCGTCCTCGTTGTAGAGATCGTAGTAACCCTGAATCAAGCCCGCTGATTGCAGGACCGATGCGACGTAACTCACCTTCGAGTACGTGCGGTCAGAAATCTCCTGAAGATCGTGCAGACCTTCAGAGTAGAGAGACAAAATCGTTTCTTTTTTCGTCGGCGCTCGCCGAGAGGTACGACGCCTTTCAATAGTTAAATTCATTTTTCACTCCTCTTTTGACCTACAAATTTGGGGTCGAAAGAGGAGCTGTAAAGTTTGGGGCAGCCATATCCAACCGGATCAGGTGCGGTCGGTCACGAGATAAAGTACCGAATCGGTTGCGCCCGAAGGCACATCAAAGACCTCGGCGCAACGGTCTGCTCGAGTGAATTCACGCTGGCGGCGCGCGGAATTGGATTGGCTCACTCGTTCTGTTTTGCACATGACTTTACTCTGGTGCCGACGGCAGAACATCTTGAAGGCGGAGACGAAGGCCGCATAATCGTGCGTAGAGAATCTCGCCATCATCTCTTCGCGGCCCGCAAGATTCGCGGCGCTCGCGCAAGCGGCGGCCGGATCTGAAATGAAGGTCATGATGACGAGACTAAGTAGGAACCTCATTGAACCATTGTCGGGTGTCGGCTCATCCTTTTCAATCTCATCTCGACCAAGAACTAGGCTCCGCGTTTAAAGGCACTCTCGGCGGCAATCTGATGCGGTAAGCGAATCACGAACGTGGTGTTCGGGTGGTTGTGATCGATTCCGATTGTTCCACCTTGAGACTCGAGGAGCTGCTTTGAGAGAACGAGGCCGATCCCGGTGCCATGAGTTTTTGTCGTAATCGGCGTGTTGAAGAGTTTGTTTGCGACCTCGGCGCTCACACCGCGGCCACTGTCGGTCACGGTAAAGAGCATCGAATCGCCTTGCGCCTCGGCCCTGAGCTGAATCCACCTTTGCTCGAGGGGTGCTATGGCGTCTGCGGCATTCACGATGAGGTTTACGAGTGCCTGAAGTACAAAGCCAGGTTTGCACTTCAGGCGAAGATCCTGGGGAGGAAGCGACACGGAGAGGGTTGCCGCCGCGGCACGAAGCCTTCCGCGCGAGAGTTCCGCCGCATCTTCGAAGAGTCTCGCAACCGAGACCTCTTCGAGGGGACCACCGCCGGTCGACCGCGTGAGGGCCCGCATGCTCGCGATGATTTTTCCGATGCGTTGGGCGGATTGACCCGTCTTTGACATCAGATCCACCAGACGCACGCGGATGCCTTCCGTCAGAACCGGTGTTTCAAGAATCTTTCCGGCCTGCTCGATTCGCCCGAGCACGATCGAGAGAGGATTGGTGATCTCGTGGCAGATCCCGGAAGTCAGCAAAGAGATTTCCGAATGTCTTCTCGCCTCAACGAGTTGCGCTTCAAGAGCACCCTGTTCGATCAGCACGTTCAGCCATGAAGTGACCGTGTTGAAGAATCTCTTCTCCTCGAACGTAAACGGGCGGCGGCGCTTTTGAAAACCGAAGAAGCAGATTGTTCCCGTGTGTTCAGCGGCCCTCACGGGAATCCCGATGTAAGAGCGAAGGCCGATCTTATTCGCTACTCGCTTGGAAGTTCCACTATCGAGCGAATCGAAATCGGAGATCACGTTGATGCAATCCATTTCGAGCGTCGCATTACAAATCGTTTCCCCAAGCTGGATGCGAGATCCTTCGTCAGCCCACGTTGAGAGAAACTCCTTTGACGTCTGAACGGAGTTGCGCACCATCAACTTCGAATCTTGAACCTCGGAGAAAACGCCAATCTCCATCTCGAGCTGCTCGCAACCGATCGCGAGGAGTTCTCTAATCTTGACGTCAAAATCCTTACCGGGAGCAGCGAAGATGGATTGCATTTGTTCGATGATGGCGTCGAGATTCTTGAACATGGCCTCATCGATGACCGAGCGAACATCTTCAACCTGAAAGGGTTTCTCGATAAAACCATCAACTCCGAGTTTCATCGACGCGACCACGTCTGAAGCCGACGTCGTCCCGCTCACAACCACGAACGGAACACCATCGCCGCGCTCTCGGACTTCGGCGAGGAGGTCCAAGCCAGATCGGCCGCGGCCCAGAGAAATATCAGAGACGATGCAGTGAA
>SXSP01000300.1 GCA_005792225.1 Bdellovibrionales bacterium
ATGCTCCCGCGCGGCACCCTCGCGAATCGACCGGCCGGTATCAACGGGATGCTTCGCTACAATAGTTCGGCGAACAAGATGGAAGTTTACGAACAGGGCAATTGGTCGAACCTCGTGAACTGGAACACGGGCGCGAACTCCGTCTATACATCGCCGGGAACGTACGTCGGGATCGGCCAAGATCCTCCTAGCACGTATAACCTTACCGTCGGTGATTTAACTTCGGCTTCGGTCTCCATCGGTCCCGCGACGATGACGGGCGCTCACAATTCGTCTCTCTTTTTGCAGGCTCGCTCGACTTCCACGGGCGGCCCGGTCGTGAAATCAGAAGTCGTCGCGAAGAGCGACGCGAGCCTTGAATTCCGAATTTACGGAAGCGGCGGCACGGTGACGGCTCCGAGCGTTCCGAACTATCGCTTCATGAAATACAACGACACCGCGAGCGACCCTGCTGTGACGATCAGCTCATCTTCGGGTAACGTGGGAATTGGAACCGCATCGCCAGACGCTCCCCTTGTCGTGAACGGCATCATCCGAAACACCGACGTTGCCGATACAGACCGCGATATCGATTTCTCCAAAGGCAACATGCAGTACACGAGTGCGAATTGCACGACAACGAACAACGCGTTCATCCTTCGAAACATGAAATCGGGCGCCTCGTACACACTCGCGATTCAAGGAACAAGCCACACCGACGCGTGTTCTTTCACGATCTACAAAGATTTAAATACGACGACCTACACGGTTCATCTTCCGATTGATCATGGGCAGGCACCTGCGAATTACCACATCGTTTACACCTTCGTAGCATTAGGGAGCCATGTTTATGTGGGCTGGAATCCGATGCCTTAACGTCGCGCTTCTCATGCTGGTCACGCTTCCCGCTCCCGCGCAGATGGGTGGAAAGCTTGGTTTTATGAGTAAGAGGACGGGCTTCTTCGTTCTCACGAGCACGAGCTACAACGGGAATTTAGGTGGGCTCGCTGGCGCCGACGCCAAATGCTTAACGGAACTCACGAGCTTAGACTGGAAAGGTAAGACGAGGGCGATCCTCGATTCACAGCACGTGAAGGCTTTTCTCTGCGCCACAAATAATTGTAGCAGCCCTCGACCCTTCACATCGTATTACTTTGCCACTGCTGGTTCGACCACCTCCGGCGGCGGCTTGATGATTACAGATGAGAATTCAAAAGGCCCAAGCAACAATGAAAACTGGGGGGCCGTGGACAAATTCAACGTTACCGGTGGTCGGTACTGGGCGGGTCGCGCTTCTGTCGATGGTACGCAGTACGATACGCTGGCGTCGTCGTTTAACTGCGCAGATTGGCTTTCTAACTCCCTGGTCGTTCCAGGCGCTACCGGTCTTCCCTCTACGACAACGGGCAGTCGGTGGTTTGACGCTTCGAACACACCGTGCAACGAAAGCCACCGCTTGATCTGCTTAGTTCATCCTTAAAAGCCGAGTTCCAAGAGAAGATTGAGGTAGTGCCCCGTAAGGCTCACGCGTTGAAGCGCTCCTGGGCTCGCGAGACTCGTGATCGTGGAAGACGAGTCGTCATTCGCGGTCGACTGGTAAGATGCACTGTCGACTCGGTAAGCGTAGCCAAGGTATCCAATCGCTGAGTTCTTTAGGCGCTTTGATCCCATAAATCCGATTTGGTAGGAGAGTGCGGGTGAGACTCCGCCCCCATTCGGTGTTTTCACGCCGAGGGCGCTCACGTAGATCCGGGCGTTCAATTGCAAACCGTAACCGGGAACGAGCGGTCTCGTGAGATCGATGCCGATGTGGGGTCCAACCGATGCAATTGTCGCGACATCACTCTGCGAAAGATTTCCGAGCGAACCTTTCACTTCGGCAAGTTCCTTGTAGAAGAGTCCACCGGAGCTTCGTGCGGCGAAGCCGAAGAGATCGTGATTCATCGTCAAGTGGCCTTCGGCCGCGGCGAACGTGTAGTTTCGGCCCGCGATGCGGAATCCGCTGAGATCGACGATGCCGAGACCGCCGAATTGCTTGCGCGGAGGATGATACCCAAAACCAATCCTCCCCGTTCCGCCAAACGCGTTGAACGCGATCGAAGAGTTCGATTCGGGATCGTCGCCCACATAAGACAAGCTCGTGACCAGATAACTCGCGAGGAAATAAATGCCCACGGGTCGCTCCATTGATTCACGGAGACGTACTTGGTACGTGGCCTCGGGTCGACGGTCGCCGCCGTTCACGTTGAAGGCCATTCGCGCGGGCTCAGAGGGCTTTCGCAAATTGCCGACCGATTTCACCGCGAGCCGGTAACGACCGCCTGGATAAGAGTACGAAAACGGAATTTCGGTTCCTTCAAAATTTTCTTTTTCCTCCTCGACGGACCACGACTTCGTCTTACGGTCGAGGCGTTCGATTCGGTAATCAAAATTCTTTGCGGCGTCTACAGGCTTCCATGAAAGCGAAGTGGCGTAGCGGGTGATGGGTATTTCAAGTTGGGGTGGAAGAAGAGGTTTTCCGAGGAGGTCGAATTTTCCTCTCGCGGTTCGCGCCTCGAGTTCGGTTCCACCAGCGGCAATGGGTATCACCCGGTAGGAGTAACTTTGGCCGACCGGTAATTTCAGCCCGATCTCGCTCGCGCTCGTCGTATCGCTGATTCTCGTTTCGCCGCTGACTGCTTCCACGCGGTAGCGTTCGGCTCCTTCGGCTTTGTCCCAAGCGAATTCGACTTCGCTTTCAAGATCCGCTCCCGAATCTATCTTCGCATCGCGAGTGGGTTTCTTCACCGCAGGCGAAATGCCGAGAACGGTAAATGACTCAAATTCACTCCACGATCCGAGGTTGCCGGAAGTTTCGGTGGCCCGAATTCGTCTTTGGTAGTCCCCACGTGGAAGTAAACCCTCCCAGTTGGCCTCGAGAGAACCGCGAGAGACCGAACCTTTGGCCGACTTGATCTCGACTTCGTAGTTTTTGGCGTCTTTGATGGCTTCCCACTTCAACTTCGCCGTCCCTACTTGCGAGAAATCTAAATCATCCACGATTTCGAACTTCGATCGCGAAAGCGATTTTTCGCTGCCGACTCCTCCCGGGAGGAGCGAAGACACCGACCAAGTGTACGCTCCCTTCGGGAGCCACGCACCGAATGATGTCGTCGAAACGGATTCGCGAATCGCGATATCTTGTCCCTTGATCTCGATCAAGTAGCGAACGGCGCCCGCTCCTTCTTCCCACGCGAACTGAATTCGACCATCCTCCTCACGTTGTGCCGGCTGATCCGCGAGAGGCGCCAAAATTCTGGGAGCGAGTGCGAAAACCTCGAAGGCTTCGTAGTCACTCCAGTCGCCGTGAACACCGCGAGAGTCGGTTGAGCGCGAACGAAGCCGATATTTTCCCGGCGGAAGACGGCCCGACCAAGCGGCTTTCTTCAAGTAGTAGGTGCCGACTTTTTTTCCGTCAGGCTTTGAGATTTCAACTTCGTAGGCGACCGCGTCTTCGATCGGATCAAGTTCGAAACTGATGACCCGGCTGACCGGAGGAGCCGACTTCGCGGCTGAGGTTTCATTTTGAAGAAGGCATAAAACAACCCAACCACTCACTACGAGTGAGCGTGGAATCGAAACCAAAATAGATCTCAATAGCCCTTGGATCATCAAACTTCTTTTGTTTATCCAGAAAACCGTCAAATATCGATTAACTTATCGGAACAGCACAGGTTTTTGCCCACGTTGAGGAGTGCAAATTTTTAGGAATCTAGACATATGTCAGAACTCTTCGGCGGAAGACGCGTCGTTTTGTACGAAGGTCGTGCTTCTCCTTGCGCCAAGGGTTTCGTGGTCCTCAAAATCTTCTAAGTGGACCAATGACGAGAAACGGAGATCCGTGATGGCCCTGTTGAAACTTGCAACCGTGATGACAGTCGTTTTGTTTTTAACTGCGGGGTGCGGTTTTACCGGAGGAGATGGGGATCGCGTTCTCGGAGGCGATGGTTCGACGGCGAGAAACCTCGTTCAACGGGACCTGGACCAACTCGCCCGATCCAAAGTGCGGGTCTCGACGACGAGTGATGACCGCTACCAGAGCCGATTCGTTGAAATCTTTGGCGGGACGACGGGACAAGACGTTCGTGCCTACATCGATCAAAGGATCCAGCATTTTTTCGGTGAAGCGGATCTGCGTGGCGCCTACGTGACGCCGAATCCAGTGAACACAGGCTACTCGCAAAATCTCTTTCATCAAGAAACCGTGCAAGCCGTTCGCGGCGCCTCGAACATCGGAATGGGCATTTGGTTTCAAGGTCTTATTGATCGAAACGTGATCACACTCCACGTCCCGAGCACGGGCCAGTCTCTGAGAGTTGAATCTCCGCGCGCGGGCATCATGGAGGTTGGACCGGGATACCGTTACTCAACGGTATCAAACGATGGACTCGAATTCGTGATTCCCACGGAGTACCGCCAAGCCATTCTCGTTCATGAAGCTCGGCACTCGGACTGCACGGGCGGAACCACGGAGGCCGCCCTCGAGATTGCGCGAAACGCGACCGACATTCGCCAATTCGCCGAGACCTATCCACGACTCTCCTGCGGCCACATGCACGTGTTCTGTCCCTCCTGGCACAAGTTCGCTGGGCTCGCGGCTTGCGATAAAAATCCTTGGGGTGCTTACGCGATCGAACATGTTTATGCGGGGGCGGTGGCGTCGGCCGACGGCGACTACATCACGTACAAAATGATGCAGTACGTGCGAAACGATACGGCAAGTCGGCTTCTTTACGTCAATGAGGGGCCATCGGGGTCTTTCGACATCAGCCGGCTCCTCGATCTGGAATTCGGTCGCCCGAATATGACCACGAGCGGAGTGGTTGCCGAATGAGCCTGCGGCTCCTCCTTTTTATTTTGGCGGCGGTGATGGTGATGATTTGGATGGTCAAACCTCATCGTGAGTCGACGACTCAAGCGACACCTTCGTCCATCGAGGTTCCCGTCGCTGATTCCCCACCGAGAGATAGGACGGTCGCTTCCGTTCGTGCGCCAGCTCGAAGCTCGCCCCCTCCCTCGCCGACTCCCCTTGCCCAAGCGCCGAGTCCGCCGATCCGGGAAGGAATGCCGAAGCTCGACGAGATTCGAGAGGAGATTGCGCGTGATCCGCATTCGCCGCCTCTGTCGGGCCTGAGGTTTACCATCATGATCGCGCAGCGCATGCAGAAGGCTCAGGGTTCCGAAGAAGAATCTCGCAAGTTGTTCGCGGAAGTCGAAGACTGCGCGCGAAACGAAGATCCCGCTTCAAGCGTCCCGAGTCTCCAAGCCGTCTGCCTCCAAACGGCGCGCGAGATCGTGGAGCGTTACCCGGGGCTTCAAAATCGCTTTGATGAAATGATGGCGAAGGCCGAGCCCGAGGCGGCGGCGATCGCGCGGGAAGTGCGTTAAAAGATGAGCCCGAGTTCCGCAAGCCACGTCGAGACGCGCGCCGACTGCCACTCGTCCATATAAACTTCAGTTGTTTTGTATGCCACGCCCAGAATGAGCGACTGGATTCGGCCGTTCACGCCTAAACCCAGTTCGGTTTTCGCGATTGAACCCGAGATCGAGGCGACTTGGTCAAAATCGTAAACGACTCCCGCGCGGAAGAGCTGGAACGGATCGTTGACCTCGGGATTGTTCGTAAAGTGAGTCGACGTCTTTAATTTCCCGTCGGCGAAGTTCGGCGCCGTCGCAAATCCGAGATCAAAGAGCGGTCGAACCGGTTGATGCGACCCTGATTGATAAACGGCGACGTTCGTTACGGTCGCGGAGAGCGTATTCCGTGCCTGGTCGTCAAACGCATAGACGAGACCGGGCTCCAAATACAGAGCCTTTTGCTTTTCGATCCGAATGAGGTTGTTGTCCGTCACCGCGTCGAGAAGCGCGAATTGTTTTCTAAAGAAATCTCGTTCGTTATACCGCGCCTGTAAACCCAGGCGAACGCGCGGATCCGAAGCGAGCGAGAGGCCAGCCTTCGCGAAGATCTCGCGTTCGGCAAAGACGTGTCCCGCGATTTCTGGGTAAGCGGAGTTCCTGAAGAATGACGCGTAACCCGCGCGCATCGGCACAACTCCGATGGCCCACCAATCGCGCTGATACCAGAGTGAGATCGCCGCGTTCGCAATCAACGGCTCTTTTTCTTTCAGAAGTCCGTTCACGAGACCGAAAGTGTCCTCCTCTTCGAGGAGAAGCCGGTACTTATTGACTTCAACCACGCGGTCGTTCAGCGCGAGGTTCGCGCGCACTTGGCGCTTCTCTTCGGTCGCGAGAAAAGCCGGATTGCAACTGAGTTCGAGCGGACTTCCGGGAAGCGAAAGACACGTCGAACCGAGCACCATCTCGTGAAGGGTGTTGCTCGGATACATCAAATGAAAATTCGGCACCCCGTAGAGCGTATTGCTTGCGGCAAAGGCTGAGCTGACCCACAACCTGGTCCACAGAATAAAGGACGCGATCAACGCGCGCATGATGGATCCTGCGAAATGGCGCCTTCAATCAGATTGATGTTGCGATCGGCGCGGGCGCCTGACAGCGTTCGCCGAACATCTTCGCCCGAACGCCTCATTTGGGCCACCATCGAAAGTGTACCCTTTCTCTTCTCGCCGTCTTTCATGGAATAGGCGTAGTCGGTCATGAGCATCGAGAGCTCGCGCTCGATCGTTTCAAACCAACGTGCAAGTTGCGGAATCTCGATATAGCAGCCGTTCTCGGCGCGCAATTGGTAGCGTGTCACCAAATCTTGTTTAAAGACAACGATTCGAATGAGAGCGCGGTAAAGCGAAGCTCCCTCGTAGAGCCGCCCGCCTTCATCAAGAATCTCCAGAGCGGTCCGGAGATCGTCGTAACCATTCTTCTCGGTCGGCGCCGGGACCGCGTCGAAGGCTCGCAACACGACCTGGATCTGCCAGATCGTTTGCGCGATCGTTCGGATCACTGGATCACGTGAGGCCGCGAGCGCGTTGGATCCGTTCGTGTCCCATGTGAGGACGGCGCTTGCGAAATCCTTGTACTGAATAAATTTGAGCCCCGCGCGTCCCGCATAAGCCGAGGCAAGAAGAACACGGGCCTTGGGGTGCCCCGGCTCCGCCTTTAACTTCTCGTTCAGAATGTAAATGGCTTCGCTGTATTGCCCTTGATCGATGAGGTAGGAGGCTCGCGCCATCTCATCGCGAGTTTCGGAGGTCTCGTGGCGATTCGAGCACGCAACGAGGCCGAACACGAGGCAGAGGCCCGCGACCCACGCGAGATTCGAATTTGCGAGTTTTTTCGCAATGGAGACCATCGGAGCCCACCTCGTTCAACCCGATTGGTTCGAGCAAAATGGGTGCCGGTTGAGCATCGAACTATTTGAAATCAGCGGCTAAATTCGAGGGGAATTTGCCAATTCCCCTGCAAGTCTTACAGGCTCCCGAGCCAGTTCAGGATGAGATCCTGAGTTTTCACGATGAGCTCGGTTTGATCGGTGTTGATATGGGCGCCGGATACAACTTCCACCCGCTTGGGCTCCGGAAGTAATTTCTCGATGCGAATCGAACTCTCGGCGGGAAAAACTTGGTCCCGGTCGCTTCGAATCGTCAAGAATTGGCCGCGCAAGTACGGAAGATGGAGCGCAGGATCGTGAAAGACCGTGAGTGCGTTGACCGCCGTGATGCTGAGGGGTACCGCTTCGGGAGGAAGATGCTCACGCAATCCTTGAGTCAAAACCGATTTCAACTCGGCTCCCGTGTAGGCGAAGATCGAACCTTTGACGGGTACATGGATCGTCTGCGCGATGTGAAGGGCTGAGGGGAGGAAGAGCCCACCGAGGCTCACCCCGATCGTGTAGATCTCGTAAGGGTTCTGCCAAGTTCTCTCGGAGAGCCATTGAAGCGAAGCCGCGATCTGCGCCGGCGTCTGCTTCATGAACTCGTAAGCGAGAGCCGGTCGACGAGCCATTTGCTCCGCATTGTAGGGATATTCGTAACCGACGATGACCATGTCTTCGAGGGAGTTCACGAGTTTCACCGTCTCGCGACCGGCGAAGAGGCCCGAAGCGACGAAGAGCGAACGAAGTTTTTTATCTCGACGCGTGGAAAAACCGCGAGGTCCTTTCGCCATGAGGCGAATCGTACCGACGCCCGCCTGCTCAAGAACGATTTCGACGAAATCAATTCCGTTTTCCGCCTGCGAGACTTTTTCGGAGACCGTTTTCAGCCGGGATCGGGAGCCCAGATTCATGTCCTTCATGAGCATGTACGTCGCGAGCTGCGACTGGGCCATTTGGGCGAAGTCGTCGGCCCAAACAACGGGAGTTTGAAGAATCAGAGCGAACGCCAGTAGAGAGGACACCACGATTTGATTTATGGCTTTTTTCATGAGCCAAAACTCCTTCGGATCGTGCGAGGACTCAAGAGTGGGGACCTCCGAAAGTAAAGTTTATGAGGGCCAGTTGATTTTTTTCACGCACGCAGTACTTTAAAGAGAACGAAGAGGTGAACGAGATGCCCGATCAGCGTGAAGAAGATCAGAAGACACCCCGGTATGAGTTGAGTCAGTATCGGCAATTCATCCGCGATGCCGCACCCTTCGTATCGCTCATTGCGGGACGAAGGATCTCGAAGGCCGAAGCCGAACTCCTCACCGACGAGCAAATGACCGCTCTCGCACTGATGATCGATAAACGTGTCGACGATCTCAAGGGCCGACTTCCCGGATGAAAAATCGGCGATGGCTGCCGCTTGCGCTTTCTTTCCTGGTTTCATCCCCCCTCCTCTTTTTTCTCGCGCATTTTCCGCAGAATCCGGACGGAGCCGAAATGGTGATGACCGCGCTCACCGGCGGCGTTCTCCATCCCTCCGGAATGCCGCCACAGGCTTGGTTGAATCTTATCTTTGCGCGTCTTTCTCCCTCGACTCCCGGCTGGGGCCTGAGCTTCTTTTCGTGGCTCGCGCACGCGGGAACATGCTTCATTTTGCTCGCAACCCTCACGCGCCTCGGCGTCCAACATCTCGCTCCCCGACTTCTCGCAATCGCGCTTTACACCGCCAACACTTACGTTTTCACAATGGCGATCCAGCCGGAAAAGTACGCGCAAGTCGCGTGCACGATCGCGCTCTTTTTGTTTTTCGTCGTGTCGGCCTTGCGAGATCCCGATGGACCTCGGCGCCAAAATTTCTGGTTCATTGCCCTCTCGTTTTCGCTGGCTCTCTCGCAGCATACGGCTAGCGTTTTTCTTGCCCCCGTTCTCGGCGTAGTCTTCGTGAGCGCCCGTCGCAGACACGGATTGAAACGCTCTCTCCTCTGGTTTTCGGAATCGACCG
>SXSP01000301.1 GCA_005792225.1 Bdellovibrionales bacterium
ATGTAATTCACCTGTTTTTCTTGCTCGGCCGTCAGATCTCCGTCCATACGAGCGAGGAGCATTCGGGTGAGGCTGATGATCGAACTGAGCGGGGTGCGGAACTCGTGAGTCATGTGCGAAAGGAAGTTTGTCTTCACTTCGTTCGCGCGCTGGAGCGACGTCGCTTTTTCATCCAGCTCCGCGTAGAGCGCGACCACCCCGCGGTTCGTTTCCGCGAGTTCGCTGTTTAACTCCGAAAGCTCTTCTTTGCTCGATCGAAGTTCGTCGAGCGCGTTTAAGAGATCCCTGTTTTGTTGTTGGACTTCCTCATACGGATTTTCGGCCCGATCCGCGACGAGCTTCTCAGACAAAATCGCGAGATCTTTTTTCGTGATCTCACGTGCGCGACGATCCCTCGCTTTGCCGATCGTGACGACCGTCCCCTTGTCTTGAGAGGACTTGATATCGAAGAAATCCATGATCTTCTTCGATCCGATGAGGCCGACGCCCATCCCCGTCGTGGAAACATAGGTGCCGCTTAGGATTTCATCTAAATTGGCGATGCCGGGACCTTGATCGGTCGCACGAGCGTAGAGCGTCTGTGGGCGTATCTCGCAAAAAGAAATCTCAATAACGCCAATCTTCGCGTACTGAAATATATTTCGCGCGAGCTCCGAGACGGCCGTGGCGAATCGCGAGACATCTTGCTGATCGAACCCCAAAAGTTTCGCGATGGTTCGGCTGCGCTGGCGCGCGGTCACCACGTCAGGCTCTTTGCGGATCTGAATGCGAATGATTTGCTGGCCCAAATTGGTCATACGCGCTTTCCGATCACGACGACCGTCGCGTCGTCCGTTCCGCGCACGTAATCACGATAAAGGGCCGCGGCCAGGAGCGAAGGATGCTTTCTGTGAATTCCCGGATAACTCGCGTTATCCCAGCGGCTCGTGAGTCCATCCGAGTGCAGGACCAAGTGAGCTTCGGCGCCCCACGGGAGCGACATCGGTGTTACGGTTCGAATTTGAAGTCCCGCGGTTCCGTTTTGAGAGATCAAAGTCTTAGTCGACGAGGGGCTAAACAAAATTGATCTAATGTTTCCGACGCCGCAGAAACGAACATCGCTTCCGGTCGCGCTTGAAGCGAGAAATACGGCCGCCCCGCGGGTGCTCTTCAGTCGCCCGTGGATCTGCTTCATCAACTGATCTTGCGGAAGCTTTGATTCAAAGAAAACCTCGATGGCTTCCGTCGCGGCCTTGTGAGCGAGAGGTCCGTGCCCTAGCCCGTCCGCGACGAGAACGTGAAGCTCGCGCCCTTCTCGGCGCACGCTCCATCCGTCACCGCAAACGGATTCACCGTGGATCGGCAAACAAACGGCGCCAACCTCAAACCACTCGTCGTCGGGCATTCGCTCGCCGGGGTTTCTCATCAATATCGCGACGACGAGTGTTCCCCTCCCAGGTTCGGAGAAAATATCGAACACGTCGGATTGCCTTCGAACGGCGCCTAGGCCTGTTCCCGGTGTGGAACCCGTCGTAAAACCATCTTCCATGGAAAGTGAGATGTTCGGTATTCCAGGTCCCTTATCGACGGAGAGGATCTCGAGGCCACGATCGCCCCCACGCGAAACCGCACGCAGGATCAACTGACCGCTCCGGGCATATTTCACCAGATTATTGCCGAGCTCATTGATGACGATCGCCACCTTGCCTTGGCGGACTTCGTCGAATTCGAGTTCCGCGCAAAGGGTCGCGGCGAACCTGCGAACTTCGCCGACTTGGCTGAATTCCGCGAGATCAAAAGCGAAACTTCGCTCGTGGCGATTACTTCCACTTGGTAACGGTAACACGCGTGCCCTTGCCAACTTCGGTTTCGAGTTTGAATTCGTTCATGAGACGTTTAGATCCCGTGAGCCCCATGCCCAATCCACCGCCGGTCGTATAACCGTCGGTGAGGGCGAGCCCCACATCGGCGATGCCAGGCCCCTGATCCTCGAAAGTCAAACGGATGCCGGGGCGATGGTTGTCGTTGCGCAAGGATTCGAGCGCCACTTCCCCACCGCCGCCATAATCGAGGGTGTTTCGCGCGAGTTCACTCGCGGCGGTCACCACCTTCGTTTGGTCGATGATACCGAGGCCGATTTCGGCGGCCCAGGCGCGCACCTTCTGCCGAACGATCACGATATCGTTCTGTGTTCGGATGGGAAGACGCTCAGTTTTCTGCACTAGCATTCGTCAATCCTTCGACTTCTTCCTCAACGAGGAGGTCTTCGTCCTCCGAGAGCCGCAAGGATTTGCGCAAGAGCGCCATGCCCCGGTCCACGTTGAGCGCCGTCTTGATTCCATCCAAGGAGAGACCGAGCTCAACGAGCGTAATCGCGACCGCGGGCTGCATGCCCACGACGACGGTTTGCGCGTCGAGGATGCGAGCCATGCCCGCGATCCCCGCGAGCATACGCCCGATGAAAGAATCCACGATGTCGAGGGCCGAGATGTCGATCAACACGGCCTTCGCCCCGGTCTCGACGATCTTCGTCGTCAGATCATCTTGCAGAGTCATGGCGAGCTGATCGTG
>SXSP01000302.1 GCA_005792225.1 Bdellovibrionales bacterium
ACCCACGAACGGAGCGTTCGAGCCGATGGTCGCGAGCACGTTGAGTGAACGCTCAAGAGCCGGGCGCTCGAGCAAAGCATATGTATTGAAGATTTCGGGCAGACCTTCGACGCCGTTGTCTTTGACGTGACGAAGTCCGTACGAGAGCGCGCGGCCTTCGAGAGATTCGCGATCTTTCGCGAGATCATCGAGTTCGTCGAGGTTGTTCGACTGGAGCGCCTCTTTCATGCGAAGTTTGATTCGGCCGCTGCGATTGCTGACCTGACGAAGGCTGATCCAACGCTCGAGAATGAGACCAACGCTGATGACGCTCACGATGAGGAGCAACCAGAGGATGGCTTCGGCTCCGCCCTGGGCCAAGCTAAAGAGACGTTCCGTCAGCATTTCAACTCCTTCAATTAGCGCCGAGTGTCTCGAGCGCACGATAAGTATGGTAGAAAGCCGAAGAGCCGGTCAAGGGGGACGCTCCGTATTAATCTCCTGACCGCAAGTGAGTTGTGATACGCTTTCCGAGATGTTCGAGTTTTTGCGCGGGCGTCTCCCGTCTGCAGTTTGGCTCCTCTCGATGGCGGTGTTCGCTCTCGGTGGTCTAGGTTCTTGCACTTGGAAGTCCAACGTGCAGCCATCCGTGCTCGTCATTCTCGTGGAGAATCTCGGTTTCAACGCGGTCTCATGTGGCGAGAGTGCGGACTTCGAGCCAGGCTCCGGCTTTCAAGTCTTTTGTGAGGAATCGGTTCGTTTCACTCACGCTTACACACCCTCATTGATGAGTCAGGCGACGATCGCATCGATCATGACGGCCCGATCCCCGCACGAGCACGGTGTTCGCCACAACGGTGCGCAAGCCCTCGCGGCGCGGGAACTCACACTCGCGGAAGCAGCGCTTTTAAATGGGTTTCGTACTTCGTTCTATTCGGGTGTCCCCCCGGTTTTTCGTCGGAGCGGCATCAATCAAGGCTTCGAGGTTTTTGACGACTCAATCTCGGTGAACTACAAGCGCCTTTATCGGCCCGCCGACGAGATCGTCTCGTTGTTTTTGAATTGGCAAGAGAACGAAGCCTCGAAGAGACGCTTTCTCTCATTTCTCTACTTGCCCGATGCTCAGTTGATTGACGTGCCGACGACCAACCAACTGGGAGAGCTCCGCCCGAGCTCGTACGAAAGTCAAATCGACGTCATCGATGAGGCGCTCGGTGATCTCGCCAAAGAGTTGAAGAGAAGAAAAGTTTGGGAGAACACCGACATCTTCCTCGTGGGTCTCAACGGCAATCCGGAGGACTCGAGACCAAGCGAGATGCCGGCGATGGATCTCTTCTCGGATCGAACACGGACCACCTTGATGGTGAAACCCGCGCGCAAAAAGCGCGAGACTCCCTTTAACTGGAAGATCGATGCGAATGTTTCACTCGTTGATATCGGCGTGACCCTTTACGAGCTCGTTGGTGCGAAACTCCCGATGGGCCGTTCGCAGCGGGCCGTGGCGCCCGTTTCGCTTCGCTCGGTCATGACAGGACCGCAACCAGATTGGCCCGAAGATCGAGAGATCTTAAGCGAATCGGCTTGGAGTTCGTGGCGTGGGCTGGGCGGCGTTCGGGCGGCTTTGCGCAAGGGACCTTTTCTTTATTTCTTCGATGAGCATGATCGTTTGTTTAATACGCTCACGGATAACTTCGAAGTGATGCCGCTTCCGAGAAAGGAAGATCTTCCGGCCTCGACTCGTGCGGCGATGGCGAGGTTTCTCGAGGAGATTGGATTCTCGGCATGGCAACCGGTATCAAGACTCGAAGTTGAGAAGGCAGCCCTGGGTCGCGAGCTGTGGCGGTCGAGGAATCCAGATGCGGAAACCCTGGCAGCCTTTCGGCAACTGCAAAAACGAAATCCTGAAGACTTAGAGCTTCGGGGCTGGCGCGCGTTGATCGCGTTGAGGCAGGGCGACTGGAAGGACTTGAAAGCCGCCGCGGGACAGCCCATCACCCAGCCTCTCTGGGCCTTTGTTGCAGCAAAAAATCTCGGTGAGAAGATCGCGCCCCCCAACGATCCCTGCCTCGCGTTTCTTAAGCCAGATGGCGATCGGCGTGTTTCGAAGGAATGTGCTCACGGGGGTATTCGTGACTTGGCGGACTGGGCGAATGAGTCCTTACCGGAAGATGAGCGGAATCGCGCGATGGAATCCTTCATGAGATTTTATTTAGTGCAGGCGCTTGAGACGAGAGTGGCCGAGTACAATCAGGTCGCGGGTCGTATTTGGGATACCCCGCTTAAGGTTGAGAACCCGGAGGAAGACGAGTTGATTCTCGCCTTGCCCGAAATGAAAAAGGTGCGCGCGATCGTGCGCGCGCGTCTTACAGCCGATCGCTCAAGGTAGAACGATGGCCTTGATCTGTGTCTTTCGCTCGAGGAGCGAGGCAATCGCGTAGATTTGATCTTCATCCAACCGCACGAGTTCGGGATTCGCCGGCTGGCGGCTGAGACCCTGGATGATCACGCCCTTCGGTTTGACCATCGCAATCACTTCCAGCCAGTCATCGAGCTCGGTCTTGACGGTGTTATCGATCGGACCCTTGAAGAACATACTCTGGATCGTGACGTCTCTCAGTTTTTTAATTCCGTTGAGGACACGAGCGAGGTTGGTGCGCGAAAGCGGCGAGTTCATCGCCTTGAACATGCGTTCGCTTCCCGCGTCTATCTTGACGATTCTCTCTTCCATCAGGTTCATCGCGTCGGTCACCTTGCGGGTGTCGAGGGCAAAACCGTTCGTCATGATGCGGACCGGTTTCCCGGGCAGCCAAGTATTACGCGCATCGAGGATCAAGCGGACGACTTCGGGGAATTCCGGATGAAGAGTGGGTTCGCCATTTCCCGCGAGCAAGATGGAGTCGATCGCGGGGCCCGTCGCGTGAATTTTTTGAAACGCTTCGCTCACGGCTGCGCCGATTGCTTCCACCGAGGGAAGGGTCACTTCGCTCTTCAGGCGGTTGAGCCTCGTGAACGTGCGGCCCAGGTCGCAGTAGGGGCAGTCAAACGAACATGCCTTCGGTCCACTGCCGAGAAGGTTCACGGTGAGTGTCTTCCCGAACGGGGCGATGTCCTCAGGAGCGTAAACGAGATTTTGCTCTCTCGAGTCGCCGGTATCGACGTGTTGCGGGTTGGAATTTGGAACAACTTTCGCTGCACCCATTAGGCAGCCTCCTCTTGATCAGAACCAACACTGAGAATTCCCAGCCAGAACGCGAGATCCGGATGAACGCGCGCGAGTTCCTTGCTGAGCGTATCGATCGTTGCTTGATTATCTTTCATTGTGAAAACCACTTCCGGTAAATGCGAGTGCGAGAGAAGCACGACGCGATCACCGGCTTGAGCCCTGAACCCGTTGACGTTTAAGTTCAACGTCGGGTCGAGCCCCAGGAGCTGGCTCGGGAGTGCCGGCAAGATTTCTCCGTCTCGACTGAGATCGAATGAGAGATCGACCTGCGAGCCCATCGGAAGTAGCGTGCGGCCCTTACGACCCAAAAGAATCTGCGGGTTTCCGGCCTGAATCCAGTCGAGCGCGTTCTCCGACATCTGGGCGGCGAAGAGTTCAACCCCCGAACGGAATTCGGTGCGGTTGTCCTCACGATAAATCGCCTCATTGGCGAGGAGCGCCGCGATCCGTAAGTTGTTCGCCTGAGTCGACAGGCAGGTGAGGCGTTCAAATGGCGATGTTGCTTCATCATCCTCGCGCGCGAGCGAGAGATACTCGTTCATGCGATCGATCACCTTGCGCGCCGATGCGCGCGGACCCCACGGTGTCGCGACGATCAGAAGCTTCGCCTGGCTGTCGAGATGAATCTCGGGGCGCGGGCGGAACGACTTTCCTGAGTAAGGTCTTTCATCGAAGTTCAGGTTCATCAGTGAACTCCGTAAGAGCGGAGCTTGCTCTTTGATTTTTTAAAGTATTCGCCCTCGGGGAGATCCATCTCGAGAATCTTCTTCCACTTCACTTTGGCTTGCTCGACATCGCCGATTCCCTCGGAGATGACAGCTTCCTCATAGATGTCCTTCAGCTTTGCGGTGAGCTCGCGGCGGAAGCGCGCGTTCATCTCGGCGGCCTTTTCATTCATCGGATCGAGGGCCTTCGCCTTTTTAATGAGCGTCAGCGCTTCACGATAATTTTGCGAGCCGAACGCGGAGTCGGCGTTGCGGAGAGCATCATCGACTTTCGAAGAAAGTCGTTGGGTCAGCGAAAGCATGTTTCGTCGTGCGGTTTCCTTGTTGCCATCGGGATCGGGGAGACCGCTGTTGAGGTAACGTTTATATGTCGCAATGGCCTCGAGGTCCTGGCCGTCGCGTTCAAGCCCTTCCGCTTTTTGAAAGAGAGCGCGACCCTTCGCGGTCGCCGCGGCGCGAGCCTTCGCATTCTGAAGATCTTGATTTCGCTCGGCGATTCGACGCTCCACCATCTGTTGCATCTCGACAACGCGTGGTTCGTTCGGAGCGCGCTCGAGGGCGGGGCTTAAGCACGAGCGCAGGCTCTCGGGATCGAGCGTGCTGCGCGCGAGGCGATCACACTTCGCGAGAGTCTCGTTGATGATGCGAGAAGTTTCGGCTTGCTTCTTCTTTTGATCTTCGATGAAGCGGAGATTCTCCTCTTGTTGAGCGGCTTCGCGGCAATCCTCGGCCATCGCGATGGAGTTTTGATAGCCCTCGGGAAGCAGCGTATGAAGCTTAGAGAGTTGGTCAGCGGCCAAGGCGAGCTTCTTCTGCATATAGAGGTTCTTGGCGAGAGTGTAGGTCTCGCGAACCATTTTTTGTTTATCGGGAGAAAGTTTGGCGAAGCCCGTCTCTTGAACCACGACCTTTTTTTCGGTCGGTCCGCTGGTCATGACGTTGATGACGGCGAAGAGAACGGCGATGACAGCGACGCCGACCATGAGACGACGTTTTTTCTTTGCCTTCTCGTCTTGTAAATCCTCGCCCATCGCGAAGGCGATCAGCTGATTTCCACTGCCGCCGGAATTCCCGATGCGAACCGCGCCACCCGGCCCTGAGGCCACCGGGTAGTTGATCATCTCGTAACTGCTATGAAGAACGATCGGTGCTTCTGATCGAACGTCGGGAGGCACGACCATGAGGCGCTTCTCGAAGTTAGGATCGCGAACTTCAAAGTGAAGGACGACCGCTCCAACTTGAATGACGTCGCCGCTCCGAATGGGCATGAGAGACTCGGGCGTCATCGGCATGCCGTTCAGAAGTGTTCCGTTTGAGCTTCCGAGGTCGCGAATAAAGAACCCTTGAGGTGTCGAGCTGAGCTCGAACTGCCGGCGGCTCGCCTTGCGATCATTGAGGAGAATACTTGATCCCTCTTCGCGGCCCGCGACCCAGCGTCGGCCGTCGAGTTTAATCAGATCCTCAATTCCACCGGGTTCAACGATTCGCAAATACGGAAGCTCGACCGCCGCTTGCATGATTTGTGTCGCTTCGTTATTCCCTTGGAACTCGGGGTTCGAGCCGTGAAGGACGGGAAGCGAACTGCTGGTCGGCGCGGCAGCGGGGCTTGAATCTGCGGGATCGAAGTTTTGACCAACGGCCGCTGGCAAATTCTGGCTTGCGACCGCGATCTCTTGTTTTACTTTTTCTTCGAAACGGAAGTCGTAACTTCCGAGCTTAAAGACAGTGCCGGGTTCGAGCGCGAGAGTTTGAACGGGCATCCCGCCGTGAATGATGTCACCAAACTTCGAGACGACTTGAACGGCCCAATGGCCTTCTTCATCCGTCACGCGGAAGTGCGTGCGTGAAATGCCCGGCTGCTCGTCCAGTTGAACGTCGCAATTAGCTCCGCGGCCGAACGTGTACACACGTCCGGAGACCAGCTCGAGCTCTTTGACTTC
>SXSP01000035.1 GCA_005792225.1 Bdellovibrionales bacterium
CTAAGAGCCCCTTTCGGCGCCGTCGGTTCAACACTTATTTCTTTACTCGTCATGGTGAGTGCTCTCGGGGCGGTCAATGGCCTCGTCTTTACAGGATCACGCATCTATTCGGCGATGGGACATGATCACGCAATCTTTGCGCGTTTGAGTCACTGGCATCCGAGGTGGCGATCGCCCGTCTGGTCGATCGCGGCACAAGCCTTCATCAGCGCTCTTCTCGTTGTTATCGTCGGTAGTCCTTGGGGCCGGCAAATGCTTTCGCTCCCGGAAGGACGCAGCGGGTTCGAAACACTCCTCATCTGCTCGGCACCCGTTTTTTGGCTCTTCTTTCTTTTGACGGGTCTCTCAATTTTCGTCCTTCGCCGAAAAGACCCTGATCTCGTTCGCCCCTTCCGAGTTCCGCTCTACCCGATGACGCCTCTCGTGTTTTGTCTCACGTGCGCCTTCATGCTCTATCGGAGCGCTTCTTTTGCGGGGCACTTGAGCCTCATCGGCGTTCTCTTCCTCATGGCAGGCATTCCACTTTACTGGTTTTCAAACCGATCTCGGCACGTCACCAATCTCAACCCAGTAACAATTCCAACGACTGCAACAACCTAAGGAGATACTCATGTTGAAGATGATGATACCGGCTCTCGCCCTGACTCAAGCTCTGGCCTTCGTGCCACTCGCAAACACGTTTGCGTATTCATCAACCGGAATGAACGCGAAGGGAGAGACGATCGATCTCGATGTTCCGTTCGTTCCCACACCGCAACCGGTGGTAGATAAGATGCTTGAACTCGCCGACGTCAAAAAAGGTGAAACCGTTTACGATCTAGGATCAGGAGATGGACGTATCGTTGTCACGGCGGCGAAAAAATTCGGCGCCAAGGGTGTGGGCGTCGACATGGATCCTGAGCGCGTGAAAGAGGCTAAAGAAAACGTTCGCACGAATGGCGTCGGTCACCTCGTGACGATTCGAGAAGGCAATGCCTTAAAGACGGATGTTTCAAAGGCCAATGTCGTGACTCTCTACCTTTTGACCGACGTGAACTTAAAGCTTAAACCCACGCTTCAAAAATTGCCGGCCGGCACCCGCGTGGTCTCTCATGACTTCGCCATGGGCGACTGGGAACCTGTACGAGAAGCGACCGTTCAAGCCGGCGGTCGCGAGCACAAAATCTATTTATGGAAAGTCGGTCAAGGACAAGCCAAAAGCCAAGTGTCACGAAACTAACGAGTTCTCAGGGCTCGAACACCGAGCCCTGAGTTCAATGATCATTTCAACAATCACGAATCCGATTTTTGTGAGTCGGCGTCGTTTCGAATTTCATCGATCTTCCGCGCCTCCGCGGGAGTCCGAATCTCGGTGCCCACACCCGACGTGAAGCTATCCGTGTTTAACAGGTCATGGCCTTTATCTCCATTTTCCTTGAAAACGCGACCGCCTTCACCTTCATGCGTGTGGTTTCCGGCAGACTTTTGCTTTTGATCTTCCATTGACTCCTCCTGGTTAAAACTTTTTGGCTACACCGGCGACACCGTTGATCACTTCCGCCATCTTTTTGAAGTCGAGAGTCTCCGCGGTGTCTTCGGCAGTATGGTAATTTGGATTCCGGTAAAACGCGGTATCGGTAATCATGAGCGCGGGAAATCCCTCTTCCCAAAAGCTTCGGTGATCCGAGAGATCAATCCCCGGAAGAGACCGAGGCGCGTTGATAAGCTGCACATCGATGGCGGATGACTCCGCCATCATCTTGCGGACTTTTTTCGTGAGTCCGATCGATCCCATGTCGCCGACGACGGCAATGAAGTTTCCTTTATTCGGATAGATGTATTTCATCGCTTCAACGGGTCTTCGTGAGCCGTGTGACCTGCGATCGAAGAACCTGAGGATCCGCTTTTTGCACTGCTGCGTGGGCCGTTGTTTCCATCATCATGGCGCAGAGGATTTCGATCACGTCTCAAGACCGAGAGCTCTTCTCGTCTCGGTTCTTAATCCACCACTGCAGAAGATATTGAGCACGCCGAAGGCGACGAGGTAGAGCCCCACGATCCAGTGAAGTTGGGCGGGTGTGACTTGCCAACCCACCAGCAGAATCCCCGCCGCCATCGAGACGATTCCGCTCGCAATGTAAGCCGCAGGACGCGAAAGAAGAAACCGATCACTCTTTGATGAGTAAACGGTTAAAAGTCCGCTCACGATAAACCAGACACCCATCACCCGCACGGCCGACACAAATGGAACTAAAAGAGCGACGAGCGAAAGGATGCCGAACAAGACACCCAGAGCGCCTTCGATCCTCAATGGACGAGAATTCGGCTCAACATCGTGCGGTCCCGGGCGTCCCGCGAAGTAAACGAGAAATGTGTCCATCAGAAGGTAAAGAGCAAACGCGACCGATACGAGCGCGCCAATTCCGAGCGGCATCAAAGCCACGACGATGATTCCACAAACGACCGCGAGCCAACCTTGAGCGAACATCCAATCTCTCATCTCATCCCCCTTCATCGGTTTCCTCATCGTGACACGGGGTCCATCGACGATCTTGCCCGAACCGTGAAGATCTCTTCTCCTGGTCTCCATGTTTTCAGGTCATGTCGATCTTATACCTCGCAAGATCAGGAGGATTCACATGGCGACTCAAGTTCAGTACACACCTCACGGCTCCGGTTCAGCTGTCGCGATCGGCGCGTTTGTGAGCATCGCTCTCATCATTTTCTTCAGCGTTTTCGGCGTAGCTCTCGGACTTAGTCTTGATGAATGGCAAACTTGGATGTTCATCGTCGCCGCGATCGGCATCGCACTTCCTTTTTTGATCGGCGGGTTTGTCACGGCTCGATGGCTGCAGCAATCTCGCGGAACGTTTCCCATCTTGCATGGCTTCGCGATGTGGGCGGTCGTACTCGTGTCGACGGTGACGCTCATGAGTGTTTCCACCGCAGGGATCATGGGAACCGCGTTTCAACAACTCGGTCTCGGCGCCTTCGCGACGGTGGGCGGGAGCTCAATCCTCGAACAACTCGCAGAGCGCCCCCCCTCTCTCGTCACCGATGTCCAGCTGAAGGAGGGGAAGGCCGTGACAACTCTTCAGATCAGACCCCAGGCCTCACGCTCCATCGCCTCCGAGACGGCTGAATCTCTAAAAGAAGGAACGAAAGCCATCAAAAATCGAAAGGGTGATATTGCGGATCTCGGTCGCGAGGTCAAGGAGGCGGGACAAACCGTGGGCTGGGGCACGTTTGGTACCCTATCGCTCGCACTCCTCGCGAGTCTCGCCGGATCGTTTTTCGGTTACCGAGGAACTAGAGTGCCTCAGCATCCGTAGGTGTTTGAGGACCAGCGGGAACTTGGGATTCGCCGAGGTTTCCGCTGATGTCGCTTCCGGCTTTGTTCACGTGCTCGGCGGAGTTCCCGCCGATATTCGCCGCGTTCGCCGTACTCTGATTCCCGCCCGTGGTGGAAGACACGTGACTCGACTGGTCTCCCAACTGCTTCTCTGCTTCACTCGGAAAAACTGTCGTCGGCTGAGTTACTTTATTTTCCATGTCTTCACCTCCGGTTACTCGGCTGCACCCGAGCCTGAAGTCTGATCCTTCACCTGGCCGTGGTAAATTGTTTTTACATTCACGAATTCACGGATCCCGAACCACGAGAGCTCGCGTCCGTATCCGGATTCCTTCACTCCTCCGAACGGGAGCTTCGGATCTGATTTGACGAAGGTGTTGATGAAGACGCTTCCCGCCTCAATCTCGCGTGCGAGGCGATCTGCCCTCGCCTTGTCGCGAGTGAAAATCGCGGCGCCGAGACCGAAGACGGAATTGTTCGCGAGTTGGATCGCGTGATTTTCGCTTTCGGCCTTAACGATCGCGGCAACGGGGCCAAAAATTTCCTGATCGAATGCGGTCATTCCGGGCTTCACGTCTCCTAGAACCGTCGCGGGGTAAAAAGCTCCGGGCCCGGGCGGAATTTCGCCACCGACGAGAACCCGCGCTCCCTCCCGACGACTCGCCTCAACTTGTTTATGAACTTCATCCCGGAGATCATGGCGAGCCAGGGGACCCATATCACTCGAAGGGTTCCTCGCGTCTCCGTAGTGAATCTTTGCGAACTTCTCGACATAACGTCGCTGAAACTCGTCGTAAAGCTCTTTGACGACGATAAAACGTTTTGCGGCAATGCAGATCTGACCCGCATTGATCAAGCGGCTCTTAGCGCAAATATCGACCGCAAGTTCTAGATCTGCATCCGCCAATACGACATAGGCGTCGCTGCCTCCGAGTTCGAGAACAGACTTCTTTAAGCATTCACCCGCTGTTTTCGCGACGGATCTTCCGGCGGGAGTACTCCCCGTGAGCGTCACCGCCCGAACGAGTGGATGGCGGATCACGGTTTCAACTTTTGATCCTGAAATAAGAATCGTGCTGAACACGTTCGCCGGGAACCCCGCCTCACGGAAGATCTCTTCAATCGCGAGTGCACACCCTGTGACGTTTGAGGCGTGTTTGAGTACGCCCACATTTCCAGCCATGAGCGCCGGGGCCGCGAA
>SXSP01000303.1 GCA_005792225.1 Bdellovibrionales bacterium
ATCATCCGCAACTCCTGGAACTCGTTTCAGGACATCCGCGACAACATGAATATACAGAACCTCGACGACGCCCGGCGAGCCGACTATGCGAAGTTGAAGGCCAAGCTCGGGGCACTTCCTGGGTACTTTGCATTGCCGTATGCCTACATCAACGACATGGTTGCCTGGGGTCGGGGTGGGTACCACGTTCTCTCGATGAATTTTGATTTCTTCCAAGAGCGCTACAACACTTTTAAGGCGCGCTATCAGGTCCTAACACTTCCGTTCAGCTGCGATCGTCGCCAAGTCATCGCCTTCCTTGATCGCTATCGGGAACTCAAGAACATCATTCACCACAAAAAGACGAAACCTACCGACCGTGTCGAGGCGCGCCGCCGCTTCTATCGTCTGCTGAGCGATCAGATCTCCTTGCAAAAGCGTCTTTTTGATTTTGCGAAGGTTTCCTTCAACTCGCATTTGCCCCAAGTCGATCGCGTCAGCGATTTTTACTCAGGAAAATTCCAGAGTTTCTATTGCGGAAGCCTTCCGCGTGAATCCTTTTTTCCCCAAGCCTCTGACTTCGCGGTTCCTTGGACCGCGGCCGCTCAGCCGGGCTGGTTGAAGGATGTATCCATGTCTCAAACCCAGGTGAACACATACCTAGAAATTTTTGAGTGGATGGACCGCGAAAGAAAATTCTGATCGGAGGTTCAAAATGAAATTGTTTAAATACTCGATGCTCCTTGTCTCGCTCATTCTTTCGGGATGTCAGGCGGAGAAGTCAGAACCGCACGAGACCGGACCCTCTACGGTGAACTTCGTCGAGAACGACTGCAACACCAACCGCACAATCGGAAACGGTCACTACCGATTTGACGTCGTCAATCGCGACTGCGCCGAGGGCGTGAGCTCGAGTTTGATGATCGGTTTTCCAAAAAAGCTCCTCGAGCAGCCGCTCCTCTTCGGCGCCGTGATCACAAAAATCAGCGACAACCAAAATGTCTCGCTGGGCGAGATGAAACTCTCGCAAGTCACACCCATTTGGGTCTGGGCGCGAGTCGCCCGCGCTTGGGAAAACCGCAAATACAAGTACTATCTTGAGATCCATCGCTGCGCCGACACCTGCCAAGATTTGGATCAGGATGCCGAGCAACTCTTCCGGATCCCGATCGTCGAAAGACCAAGCACGAATAACGAAAGCTACCTCATTGATGCTTCGGTTCTCGGAAACTCTCTCGATCTCGTCCAATTCCTAACGGATCGCTTTAAGATTAATACTCCCACGCGCAAGCTCGAAAACGGCCCTGCGGCGGTCGTCCAAGCCGATTTCTCAGAAGAAACGTTAGCGATTGATATCAAAACGGATCGCGTTCTTCCCGAGAGTTCGATCCTCATGCGGCCTGAAGTTCGCTTCTCCGTCACGGGTCGCTGGTACTTTAAAATTATGCCGCGAACGAACCCGACTTTCGAATCCCGCGCTCCCGTACCGGGTGTCGGCTTTTTTACGACGGAAGTTGACGGTCAACCAGCTCTCATCCAAAAGTTCGATCTCTCTCGCTCGCAGCCGAGAAAACGCGTGAAGTACTACGTTAAGAATGTTCCCGTAAACCGTCGCGCCGCCTTCGAGCAAGCTTTTAAGAATTGGAATTCCGCATTCGAACGAACGATCGGCCATCCGGTTTTTGATTATGTGTTCGTTGATGAATCTTCAACCCACTCGAATCCTGCGCAACTTCAGGTCCTCACCGCGGGTGATCCACGATTCAACATCGTCGAATGGGACGTAAACAACCGTGCCAGCTACGGTGGTCTCGGACCGAGGGTGATCAATCCACTCACGGGCGAAATTCTCTCCGCAGCTGTCCTCGTCCAGGGGCCAACGATCGAAGCCCTCTACAAAAAATGGTTTGAGGCCTCAACTCAAAGTGAGCGGTTCCTCGCTCGCGGTGAAATTCAGCTTAGCGAAAACCTCCTGCGCCAGACGAAATCTGAACTCCACACAAAGCTCAACGCGCTTCAATCCGCCGAACGAGTCGTGGGCCGCGCGGGAAAAGTTTTGCTCCATTCACCCGCGCATTCTCCGGGAACAACAGATCCCATCAAAGCCCAACTCGAGTTCTATCCCGTACCGAAGGGAGTGACTTTTGATGACTACATGAACGGTTATTTCACGGCTCTCCTCACACACGAGCTCGGCCATAACCTCGGTCTTAGACACAACTTCAAGGGGAGCCTCGGAGCGGATGAAACTACGGGCCGAGTCTCGCGTTCGATCATGGACTACCTCAATGGAGAGTTCCGACACCGAAACTCGATCGGCGACTACGACCTGATGGCAATCGCCTACGGCTATCTCGGTCAGACCCCGCAAACGACGAACTGGTATTGCACCGACTCGGACGAAATGAATGCCCAGAGACTCAAGCAATCAGCCGAGTGCACCTCAAAAGATGCAACCAGCGATCCCTTTGGAAACTTCGAGCGTTTACTCAAAGAGAGCCACGCAAAACTCCTCGTCTCCGAAAACGGTGAGATGCCCGCGGAGTACCATGACTACGATGAAGAAATCCAAAAGGTCCTTGTCGGAATGATCGCGTACGCCGCCTCCGCCGACGAGCACTCGCGAGGCTGGACGAATTTTTTCCGCCCGGATCGCCCCAGCGAACCCGCGAAAATCAAGGAGTACGTCATCTCCCGCATCCTGGAAAACACCTGCTCCGACACCCTCCGACGAAAGGTCCAATCGATTCCCAACCGGCGACCCAGAGAAAAAGCAAAAGAGAACCTCCAGAAACTAGAGGCCGAGACGGGGGAGTTGTTAGGTCGATACGACGAAAACCTGCTGACTCCCTGTAACTGGCCCCTTTAATTGTTGTTGGCCCGAGGCCTCCTAAATCAGCTCAGTATTGTGGTAGACGGCATAAACCATGAGTCGCGCTAAGAGCATCTCAGGCTTTTTCGTCGTCGCCCACGTCCGCCGAACCAAACACGCAAGCCCATCCCTCATCATCGCAAACGTGTGATTCAGAGAGAAGATCGGGTCGAACCCTCCCTTCTTCAGCTCACCTTGGCCGGCAATGCAGGCTTTGCGGCCCTTAAAGCGCTTGTGCTCGGCTTGAGGGAAGTACTTTGTAATGTCATGCGTGTAGTGCGAACTCATGTCGGATTTGATGGTCGCTCGAGGATGAACGCTGAGTTGGAGGCGACCGAAGAGCTCGCGACGTGCCTGACGCCGCTCATCTTTGCGGGGTCCGTATTTTTCGCGCGCGATCTTAGCCAATCGACCCTTCGCCGGCATCCTCGCGACCGTGAGATCAATGATCCTCCGGGTCTTGTACTCGACCGCGACGGACACGGCGAGCGGCTTACACTTCGTATGCTCTGACGTTTCCAGATCATCGAACTCGATAACCTCGGCCCGCGGGGTCTCGAGGTTTGATGCTTGGAGCTCGAGCGTTGCTAGTTCAGCGAGGTAAAGGAGTTTCCTCGCCACCGTCTTACGATCGATGCGCAAGACCTTCGCGATCCTGTTCTGCGTGACCTTGGCGCAAAGTAGATCCCGCACGGTTTGGTTCAGCTGTCGCTTCTTCTGGCGGTAGGCGGCCGCGAAGGTTGCGTGCGAGAACGTACGTGCGCACTCGAGGCACTTAAAGCGTTGGATGAGTCGGGAATCAGATCGCCTGTAAAAAGATCCGAAGCGGATGACTTTCGGATTGCCGGACAGGTCTTCGGATGTGGATTCGCAATGAAAGCAGTTTCGTATCATGGGTTGGCGGAAGAGCAAGACTTCCGCCAACAACAATCAAAGGGGCCAGTTTACTTGAACCAGAGGTCGTACATGACGTGCAACTTCCCATCCGTCGTCTTCACCACCGACTTCAGGGTGATCTTGTTGCCGTATTGATCGACTTCTTTGAAGTTCGGATCGGCTTTTAGATCGATGGATTCAACTCCGAGGGACTCAAGGGTCTTGAGTTCGTGCGGCTGAGCGATGCCGTCCACGTTCTCGTCGAGCCAGAAGCGGAGCTTCGTGAACACGTCGTCTTTCGCCGTGATGTAACCGTCGCGAGCTCTCGCGTTCATGTTACCGTTCGACATTCTGCCGTCGAATTTGCGGAGCGCTTCGTAGCCATCGGCGGCGTACGTTCCATCCGGGCCCGACGTGTTGTTACCGAACAATTGTTCGATTCCGTTTACTTCGCCGCGTTCGTTCGGGAGAACGATGAAGTACTGATTCGGAGAAGCTTCGCGCTTGAACCAAGAGATGAGTTTCTTCGTGTGCGCGACCGGCTCCGCGAGGAAGCCCGCGATGTCGAAGTAAACTCCATCCTTCGGTGCTGTCAGATCGAGACTCCTTGCACGACCCATTTGAACCATGAGCGGGCTGTAAGAGTAATCGCAGTTCTGACCACCGTGCGGAGCTGCACGATCCGCGAGAACCGCAGGTCCCCAACCTTGAGCGCTCTCGGCGCGGACGGCGACGCTAAAGGTGCCGTTCGTATTGCGAGTCACGTCGGCGACAACGCGGTTTGCGGCGTGCCACATATCGTACCAGGCGACCAGCTCATCTGGAGGATTTGCGGCTTCGAAGAATGGTTCCTTCGTGATGCCCCATGAACCAGACGCCGCGTGGAGAATTCCGCGCTGGAAGTTGCGTGTCGTCGACTCGCGAACGATCGAAAGCGTGTAAGTTCCATTCGCGAGATTCGGGCAAGCGATTCTCATCTTCGCCTTGGGGAAGGTGAACTGTTTCTGCAACAGCTCAGTCTTCATGTTGCCGTCAACGATCGTGCAAACAGGCTCTACAGCCGAAAGAATAGAGTCACGGTGAGGGAGATTTGGAGGACTCGGCACTAATCCCGTCGCGTATTCAGCAAAAGGTTGGTTCGGGAGAAGAACGAGTTTCAAATTCTCACTCGTCGACTTCAAATTGAAGCCAGCCATGTGGGTGTAATTCGATCCGCAATAATGCGGCATCGGCATCGGATTCTCAGGAATCTCCGGGGGCGGAGTCGGTCCAGGAGGCGTAGGTGTCGCTCTCGGAGGAGTTGGCGTTGCTCCTGGAGGAGTCGGTGTCGCTCCCGGAGGTGTGGGCGTCGCTCCCGGAGGAGTTGGCGTCGCTCCCGGAGGAGTCGGTGTCGCTCCCGGAGGAGTTGGCGTTGCTCCCGGAGGAGTCGGCGTTGCTCCCGGAGGTGTGGGTGTCGCTCCCGGAGGAGTTGGCGTTGCTCCCGGGGGTGTGGGCGTCGGAGTCGGAGGGCAAGGCACTTCGATTTCCGCTCCCGTTGGAGTAGAAACATAGCACTTACCGTCGCGAATGATGATTTGGTTCGCGCTCGTCGTGAAAATCGAAGTCGACTGAAGCGTGAGAAGTTTTGCATCACCAAGACCCGAGCTAAATCCCGCGCCGCAGTTTTGGAACGAAACGACCAGTCCCATGGTCAGAACTGAACCCATCCACTTTGAGTGCATCTTCCGATTGTTGTTCGTCACAGCCCTTACCTCCTGCGGGTCGCAAGACCACGCTAAACTGTGAACATTGCAACCTGGGGGCCCAGGCGTAGGAGAACGTAGGGCGATTGTCGCGAATGGAGACTAGCGGGGTGTCTAACAATTTTGGGCACGCGTCTCAAAATGAGACGGTGAAGTCACAAAGATTCACTTCTCATTAGGACAAACCAGGTGCATTTAGATTTGAGGGGGCTGATATGCATTTGCTTCTTCGTTTGACTGCGATTCCTCTCACACTTCTGACGTTAGCGGCCTGCTCGTCCACGCCGACCAGGAGCACTCCAAAAACCACCAGAGCACCTGGCTCGATGGGGCCTCCGACGGACTGGAAGAACCAAATCTCGGTTGGTGGCCGCGTCCTTCCTTCCAGCGAGTGTCTCGCCCGTCCCGACGATTTTCGAATCGAGGTCACGGGGCCCTCTCCAGGTGACTCGAGAGTTTGCGGAACCGAAGTCTCACCAACCGGAAGCTATCGTCTTATCTGCGGTGCTCAACTCGGCAAATACTCTGTCTTGCTCCGCGAAAATCGCAACGATCGCATCGTTGAATCCCGCCGCATCGAAACGGCGGCGACCGATCGTTTTGAAGTCGATTTTCATCCGTGTTCTGAGAACGAAGCCGCGATGCTCTGATTGGAGGTCAGATGGAAAAGTGCGACGTGCTCATCGTGGGGGCAGGTCCCACGGGCTTGATGCTGTCTTGCCTGCTACGTCGGCTCGGAATCTCGATTCGCCTCATGGACAAGAATTTGTCTCCCGCAACTGAATCACGCGCGATCGGTATCCAGGCGCGCACCCTCGAACTCTTTCAGAACTTAGGGATCGTCGAAAAACTCTTGCGCCAGGGCTTGCGCGCTGGAGGCGCCGAAATCTTCTTGAACGGAAGAAGACGTCTTCGCATCGATATTTCGGATATGGCTCGCGCGGATACTCCCTATCCTTATTTGCTGTTCCTCTCCCAGGCGTCAACCGAAGCCATTTTAACAGAACATCTTGCGAGCGTCGGAGGGAGGATCGAACGGGGTACGAATCTCGTTGAATTCACTCAAGATGAACATCTTGTTCACTCGCTCGTAAAAAACAATCAAGGTTTAGAGACCCGAATCCAATCTCAGTTCATCATCGGTTGCGATGGGGCTCATAGCCGGGTCCGCAAGCAACTCGGATTAAACTTTCACGGCAGCTCCTATGCGAGTGAATTCATCATGGCGGACGCACGGGTGCAGTGGGCCCTTCCTCACGATAAACTCTTTGCGTTCCTATCGCCGGGAAATCTGGGCGTCTTCTTTCCTCAGTCCAGTGCGATGAGCCGCGTGCTTTCGATCCGACGTTATGCCGAAACGGAGGACGAGCCCCAAACCGAAGCAACGACGTCTTGGCCAGCAACGCTTGAGGAAATCGAATCTCGATTCAGGGCCGCTTCAAAACAAGAGGTCCACTTGAGTGATCCCGCGTGGGTCACGAAATTTCATGTGCATCATCGCTCCGTCGACCGCACGCGTGTTAGACGCGCCTTCCTGGCAGGAGATGCGTCTCACATCCATAGTCCGGTCGGAGCCCAAGGCATGAACACGGGTCTTCAAGACGCAGCAAATCTGGCCTGGAAGCTGGCCGCTGTTATTCGAGGCGAATGGAAAGCGAGTCTCCTTGATACCTACCACTCTGAACGATGGCCGATCGGTCAAAAACTCCTGGAGGTCACCGATCGTTTTTTCAGAATTGTCGCCACACAAAATGCTGGAGTGATCGGCTTACGCAATCTCTTCTTTCCAGTTGTCACGCGACTCATGATGAAGTTTCCAGCCGGCAAGCGGGCCATCTTTCGTTTCATCTCTCAGCTCAATATCCACTATCACGAAAGCGAAGCCGTCCGAGAGAGCCTCACTCCTCAAGCGACTCTTCATTTTCGTCGGACTCTCCCCAC